>DATHJA010000210.1:0-21790 GCA_035316475.1 Edaphobacter sp.
TGGTCCCCAGAGCCAGTAGCTGTTGTGACCGCTGATGGCGGTGGGCAGGCCGTGGCCGAGGAGGTTGATGGCGCTGGCTTCGCCGTAGTTCGAGGCAAAGATGGAGACCTTGCGCTGATCTTCGGGAGAGAGGGAGTGGAAGGCTCGCGTTACCTGGTCGACCTCCTCCTGCCAGCCGAAGCGGTCGGCGTAGAACTGGGGCAGCGGGCCACTCGATGCGTTTTCGGTGTTCCCACTTAGCTTGTAAAGATGCGTGGCCTTTGTGTAGGCGAGCCAGGTGGCAGGAGCCATGACGGGAATCGCCAGGGGAAGGACGAAGAGGGCTGCGAGCGTGAGCGTGGCTTCGTAGACCGGAAAGGCGAGGGCGCGGCCGGCCTTTACGGTGCGGCGATTAGCGAAACGCTGTTCCCATGCGATGCCCCCGGCGGCGAAGAGGACCGGGTAGATGGGGACGACGTAGTAGTCCTTGGCGTGAAGGGCCATCATGGCTGCGAGAAAGAGAAAGTAGGTATAAGCCAGCCAGCGGAAGGTCTTTGCTCCGGGATTGCGCAGCAGCCATACAAGTCCCGGGACCCAGAGAAAGACGGTGAGCGGTCCGAGGTTGAGGATCTGGGTGAGGAGGAAGGGAACAGGACCGAGCGCGATGTTCTTGTTTTCGACGCGCCCGTTGTGCAGGAACTCGAGCGTCGGCCAGTGATTGGCGATCTGCCAGAGAAGATTGGGCAGGGCGATGAGGATCAGAAGGGCAATTCCCACAGCAGCCCATCGGCTGAGCAGGATTCGGCGCTGTGGAGTAAGCAGCAGGCCGAAGAGAAGCGCGATAAGGAAGAAGGTCATCGAGGGCTTGTTGAGCAGGCCGATGCCGCCTGCGATGCCAAAGAAGATCCACGGCCAGCGCGGAGCTATACCGTTCAGAGGGCCGCGCAGCAGAAGGATGAGCGCCAGCACGCAGCTCATCCAGAAGATGGATTCGCAGGAGTTCATGGAGAGGAAGCTGTCCAGAGCGAGGTACTGGGGCGCCAGCAGGATTCCCAGCATCGCAAGCCCCTGCGCGGGGCGACGGCCACCCATCGACCAGGCGAGAAGTCCTGTGAGGAAGACGCGTGCCGCGCCGGCGACAGCGGAGAGCATGCGGATTCCGGTGAGGGAGTGGCCGAAGAGGGTTTCGGCCAGGCGCGCCTGCACGGCGACGATGGAGCCGTGGTCCACATAACCCCAGGCGAGGTGGCGTCCGCACATCAGGTAGTACATCTCGTCGCGGAAGTAGCCATAGCCGATGTGCGCCTCCCACAGGTTGGTGGCTATGTGCAGAAGCAGTTTGACCGCGGCAAAAATCAGAGCCAGACTGAGCGCCGCACGTAAGGTAGGATCCATGGGGCGCACAATGGTCGTCGACGCTGTAGCAGTGGACATAGATTTCTCCGGGTCGTGCTCTGTAATCTTCGTTATCTAAGGATTACGGAGCAAGAACATTTTCGTTCCGTGGTGGAACCATCTAACATGGTGTCGTCAGCAATCGGGCCCGAAAAGTTCTGTTTAAGAAATCAAGAGGGGTGAAACATGGACTGGACTCCTGGCGGGCTCAGCAGAGATGTCGAAGATAGGCGCGGCTCTGGCGGCGGCTTCGGCGGCGGCGGACTGGGAATCGTTGGCTTTATTTTTTTAGTGATTATCAGCCTGATCACAGGCCGTAATTACATTGGCAGCTACCTGTCTGGCGGAGGACATGTTGCGACGACCAACACCCGGCCTGCGACCAGCTCTCCTGCCGAGGATCGATCGGCCCAGCTGGTCTCGTTTGTGCTGGACGATGTGCAGCAGCAGTGGGAGACGCTTCTGCCGCAGCAGACACAACGGCCTTATCGTCATGCCAAGCTGGTGCTGTTCCGAGACTATACGCGCTCCGGCTGTGGAACGGCGCAGTCGCAGACCGGTCCGTTCTACTGCCCGGCCGACGAGAAAGTTTATATCGACCTCAGCTTCTGGGATGAGCTTCGCCGTATTGGCGGAAGCACTGCCGATTTCGCACAGGCGTATGTGATCGCGCACGAGCTTGGCCATCATGTGCAGAACATTCTGGGCATCGAGCAGCAGATGCGCCAGCTTCAAGGGCGGAATCCCGGGGCGAAGAACCAGCTTTCGGTGATGCTGGAGTTGCAGGCGGATTGTTTTGCAGGCGTCTGGGCCCATTCGGCGGCGCAGCGTGGAAAGATCGATCAGACGGATGTGAACGATGGCCTCAAAGCGGCGGCGGCGGTCGGCGATGACCATATCCAGAAGATGTCGCGCGGGGCGGTGTCGCCGGAGAGCTTTACCCACGGAACGTCGGCCCAGCGGCAGAGCTGGTTTACGCGCGGCCTGCAGTCGGGCGACGTGAACCAGTGCAACACATTTCAGACACGGTCGAACGGGAGCTTCTGAACGAGGCCAGGTTAGCACGGGAGTGGAAGCAACAATTTTTTTAGCTTAAAAGTCCTCGTCAGGTAGTATGTTCGCAATGCGACGGCTCCTGTTTCTGCTGGTAGTTTTCGGTTTTTGTGAGGTTGTACAAGCTCAGGCCCCCATCGACAAGGTGTATGTCTTTGGCGACAGCTATTCGGACATCGGGCGCGGGTGGCTGGACAGTGATGGACCTACGGCGGTCGCTTATATGGCGCAGCACCTGGGGCTGACCATGGTGCCGTCGAATACGCCGGACTCCGAAGAGAAGAGTCTTAACTTTGCGGTGAGCGGCGCGCCTTCAGGGGAGAACCAGGCGCATCGAGTCTCCAAAGGCTGCCTTGGGCTGGGGATGAAGAACCAGGTGGCGGAGTTCGTGGCCAGGGTGCGCGACGGTTCTATCGCCTTTGATCCGGAGACTACGCTGTTCTTCCTGGCCGGCGGCCTGAACGACAGCCGCATTTCGACCGAGCAGACCGTTAACAATCTCGAGGGCGAGATCGACGCACTGTACAAGGCGGGCGCGCGAAGGATTCGCGTGGCTGTGCTGCCGGAGAAGATTCCGAACTTCAGTGATGTGGCGATCCGGCTGAACCCGGCGATCCGCCAAATTCCCGAGCAGATGCAACCGAAGCTGAAGGGCGCGGACATTGAGCTTAGCCAGTGGGGAGCCTTCTTCGACATGGTGCTCCAGCACGGGGCGAAGTACGGGATCACCGATACGACGAACCCGTGCGCGGGACGGACGATCTTCAACGAAGATGCGACGCCGTGCGCGGATCCGGCGAAGCACTTCTATTACTACAAGGAGCACCCTTCCACTGCGACCCACAAGATCGTCGGAGAGATGCTGTATCGCGAGGTGACGAAGCCCGCTGCTCCTAAGGCAGAACATGCAGGGAAGGCGACTGAGCCGCAGCCTCGCCGGCAAAGTAGCGACGGATCTTCTCCGCGGTAGCGGTGTTGACCACGGCGGTGAGGGCGTCGGGGGTCTTTTCGGCGGTCTGGCGGATGGCCCGGACGGAGCCGAAGTGTTCGAGCAGCCGTTGACGAGTGCGAGGACCTACGCCAGGGATGGAGAGCAGCTCGGAGTCGCGATCGCGCATCTCGCGGCGCTTGCGGTGGTACGAGATGGCAAAGCGATGCGATTCGTCGCGAATCTTTTGGACAAGGTGAAGCACAGGGGAGCGGCGGTCCAGGACGACGGGATCGTTCTCTTGTCCGTAGACGTAGATAATCTCCTCGCGCTTGGCGATGGAGGCGAGCGGCTGCAGAGTGACGCCGATCGCATTCAGCGCATCGGCCGCGGCATGAAGCTGGCCCAGGCCTCCGTCGATCAGGATCAGTGAAGGGAACTCTTTTTTATCGGCGAGAAGGCGAGAATAGCGACGCTGGATGATCTCGCGCATGGAGGCGAAGTCGTCGACGCCGGTGACGGTGCGGACCTGAAACTTGCGGTAGTCGGACTTCTTCATGGCTCCGTCTTCCCAGACGACCATGGAGGCGACGGTCTCGGCACCCTGGATGTGGGAGATGTCGAAGCACTCGATGCGGCTTGGCGGTTCCTCGAGCATGAGCGCATCCTGCAGGGCTTCGGCGATGGCTTTCTGCGACGGGAGCAGGACGCGGAAGCGTTGATCGTAAGACTGCTTCGCGTTTTGTCCCACAAGGTCGACCAGAGAGCGCTTCTCGCCGCGCTGCGGGGCGAGGATCTCGACGCGGTGGCCGGTGCGTTCGGCGAGAAGTTCGGCGAGAAGGGCGCGGTCGGGGAAGTCTACGGGGAGGAGGATGGAGCGGGGGACGTAGCCCTGGTCGAGATAGAGCTGCTTCAAGAGCGCGGAGAAGAAGGCCGCGGGGGAGAAGCTGAAGCCGGGCTCGGCCAGCGCAGTATGTTGAGTGATGGGGAAGCCTTCGCCGATCTCGGGGGCGGGACAGGCAGGATCGGGCTCGAGGTTGGGGAGAGACTCGGTCGAGGAGAGAGTGTGTAGAGGTTCGAGTGGAACCGCAGGTTCCTCGACTCCGTTGCGTTCGGCTTGGGATGACACATCTGTGGCGGAAGCTGCCGATTCGTCTTCTTCGGTAGAGGTTTCCATGAACTCGGGGAGGTCTTCCCAGAAAAAATCGCGGCGGTCGACGATCTTGCCGGAGCGCATGTGGAAGAGGTTTATCGCGAGCATCTCGTTTTCGTAGTGGAAGCCGAAGACGTCCGCGTCCTCGTTGTCGGTCGTCGCCATGCGCTGCTTGTCGAGCATCTGGTGGACGGTGGAGAGCTGATCGCGAAGCCGCGCGGCCAGCTCGTAGAGCTCGGATTCGGCAGCCTGCCGCATGCGGATGGAGAGGCGCTGTTCCAGCTCTCCCGGACGCCCTTCGAGGAAGAGCTGAACGTCACGGACCGCCTGGCGATAGTCCTCCGGCGTGGTGAAGCCCTCGACGCAGGGGCCGAGGCAGCGCTTGATGTAGTACTGCAGACAGGCGCGAGGGTGATAACGCGACAGGTCCACCTTGCAGGAGGGAATCAGAAAGCTGCGGTGGATCAGGTCCACGAGCCGATAGGCGAGGTTGGCGGGAAAGTATGGGCCGAAGTAGGAGCTGCCGTCCTTGCGCAGACGCCGCGTGACGAAGACCTTGGGGTAGCGGTCGCCCAGGGTGAGCTTGACGTAGGGGTAGGTCTTGTCGTCGCGAAGCAGGATGTTGAAGCGTGGCTTGCGCTGCTTGATCAGGTTGTTTTCAAGCGCCAGGGCTTCATGCTCGTTGGCGACGGTGATGTAATCCAGATCGACGGCCTCGCGCATCAGCGTGCCGGTCTTTGCATTGGCCTGCGAGGCCTGGAGGAAGTAGGAGCGCACCCGTGCACGCAGGTTTTTTGCCTTGCCTACGTAGATGACTTCACCTTCCGCATTCTTGTAGAGGTAGCAGCCAGGGGAGGTGGGCAGGGTGCGAATTTTTTGCTGGAGATCCATTTCGATTCCGGGCCGCGCCAGATGAAATGGCGGCGGAAAAAGACTTAGGTTTCAAGTCTATCCGCCTTTTTTACAAAAGGTTGGCCGAGTAGATTTGACGCAAATTCACATCAAAAGTTCCAGATGCGAATCCCGGCCTTCTGCTGGCTGGAGTGTGATATCGGCGGGTAACTGGTTGAAAATATACTACTTACTTGTTGGAGCCGTTTGGCATAGGGATTGCATTTGACTCTATCGAAACTGTTGCAGCGAAGGCTGCACGAAGGAGAGTAGCAAATGAGCTCCATGACACGTTTTTCCCTTGGGAAAGAGTTGAAAGCAGGTTCTGCCGGAACTGTTGTTCTCACCAGTGCACTGTTGCTTATGTTTACGGTCGGCTGCTCGAGCAAGAACTACATTCGCTCGCAGACGGCGCCTCTGGTTGACCAGACCAACCAGCTGGATGCGAAGACGGCCAGCGATCACCGTACGATTGTGGGCACCGACGAGCGCGCTACGGCGGGCATCGCCAAGGCCCAGGGCTCAGCGGATACTGCCGATCAGCATGCAACAGCCGCGGGGCAGTCTGCAGACACCGCCGGCAAGTCGGCGCAGGAGGCTTACAACCGGGTCGATACGCTCCACGGCGTGATCGCGAATCTGGACAACTACAAGTCTGTCGCCGATACGAATGTCACCTTTGGATTCGACAAGTCAGTGCTGACGGCTCAGGATCGCAAGACGCTCGACGACTTTGCGACGGGCCTGGCAGACAAGCGCAGCTACATTCTCGCGGTCACGGGTGGTACCGATTCCACGGGAGATGCGAACTACAACTATGGCTTGAGCCAGCGTAGAGCGGATGCGGTCGTGAATTATCTTGCGACGAAATACAACATTCCGCCCCACAAGTTCTATCTCATTGGTATCGGCAAGGACCAGCAGGTAGCCAGCGACAGTACGGCTGCCGGCCGGGCCAAGAATCGCCGTGTTGAGGTCAAGCTGATGACGAACATGGATCAGCAGGCTTCCAACTAATTATCCGCAACACCCATCTGCACCACCACACACCGCGAGATGCCGGGGACGATATGCTGCGGCCCGATGTCTTGCAACCTCTCCCAGCGGCGGCAGGGACAGCATACGAAAGACCCTGCCAGCCACCTTCCTTTTTGAAGAGATTTCACCAGTCGGTTGTTGTCACTCCGTAGCGAAGCGAAGGAGTCTGCCGTCAGCTGGTCGCTCACGACGTTTGCGGTAGGAAAGCAGATTCCTCCGCTTCGCTATGGAATGACAATTGTTTGGACGATGGTGTCTAGTCTTTCAGTGCGCGGTACACCAGGCTCAGAAGAATCGACGTAAGCACAACCCAGGCGAACTGATACCAGTAGAAGAAGGGAAACCCGAACAGAGCGGGCGTCTCGCGGGCGTACAGCTGCGGAAAGCAGAGCGCGAGATAGGGAATGGCAAGAAGAACCCACAGAATCGGGCTCTTCCTCTTCTTCGACGGCGTGGATGGGGTGGAATCGCTGGTCATGGTCTCTTCGTGAGGATGCTATCACGTCAGGTGCGGTCGTCCGTGTGATTCGGGTAAAGTGGAGCTATGGAATCACCGGAAAGCGAAGGGGCTGCGCGCAATCTGCTGGAAGCCGTGCAGATTATGGCGCGGCTTCGTGGACCTGGCGGCTGTCCCTGGGACAGGGAACAGACCTTCGACACGATCAAGCGCTATACGCTCGAGGAGACCTACGAGGTCTTCGATGCAATTGAACGAAGAGCGTGGCCGGATCTCAAGGATGAGCTGGGTGATCTTCTGCTGCAGGTCCTGTTCTATTCGCAGATGGCGGCGGAGGCCGGTCATTTCACGATCAGCGATGTGGCTGCGAATCTGAATGCAAAACTGATTCGGCGGCACCCGCACGTATTCGGGGATGAGAAGGCTGAGGATGCGGCGGCCGTGCTGAAGAACTGGGAAGAGATCAAGCGGGAAGAGAAGCGCGCTTCGGGGACGCAGCCCGAGACCTCTGTGCTGGGTGAGATTCCACGGTCGATGCCGGCGCTGCTGGAAGCAGGAAAGCTGGGGTCGCGCGCGGCAAAGGTAGGTTTCGACTGGCCGGACACCGGCGGCCTGTTTGCCAAGCTGGAGGAAGAGATTGGGGAGCTCCACGCCGAGATTCAGAAGGATTCGGATGAGAACGCCAATTCCCTGGCGATAGAAGAGGAGCTGGGCGACCTGATGTTTACCGTCGTGAACCTTGCACGGCATCTGAGGGTCGATCCCGAGTCCGCGCTTCGCCGCTCCAACACAAAATTTCGCCGCCGCTTTGTCGCCATGGAGCGCGAGGCCAAAGAGAGCGGAGGGCTTGCCACGCTCGGTCCGGAGGAGCTGGATGCTCGATGGCGGCAGGCGAAGCTCACCGTGAGACAGCCGGAGACGCCGGAGCTGTGAACCCAAAGAGTTTTGAAAGAACAAGATTGGAACGATGAGTACTCGAAAAGAAGACAGAATTGAGATACGGCCGCTGACGACGCTGGAGCAGTTTGAACGCTGCGTTGTCCTGCAGCTTGAAGTCTGGGGATATAGCGACGGAGACCTGATTCCGCGCCGCGTCTTTCTGGTGGCGCAGCGCATCGGGGGGCAGGTGCTGGGAGCTTTCGATGGCGACACGATTGTGGGGTTTGCCATGGCGCTGCCCGGATACCGCAACCGGCACTCTTACCTGCACTCGCACATGCTTGCCGTGCTTCCGGACTACCGCAATGCCGGCCTTGGCCGCAGACTGAAGCTGGCGCAGCGGGACGACGCGATCGCCCGCGGCTTCGACCTGATGGAGTGGACCTTCGATCCCCTGGAGATCAAGAACGCGCATTTGAATCTTGCCCGTCTGGGGGCTATCTCCCGGCGCTACAAGGCGGATTTTTACGGGCCCTCATCTTCTCCCTTGCAGGGCGGACTTCCGACGGATAGGCTATACGCGGAATGGTGGCTGAACTCCCCGCGCGTTACCGGAATCCTGCGTGGGGAAGCGGAGCCGGTCCAGATCCTCGAACGTGTTGCCGTCCCGCATGCCATCTACCAATGGAAGCAGGACCCCCAGGAAAGATTGTTAGCGCAACAGTTACAAACTTCGAACCGGGAAGCGCTTCAATCAGCGTTTGATCGTGGCCTAAGTGTTTTAGGCTATGAGCGCGATTCCGAGGGCAATGGAACTTTTCTGCTTGGTCGATGGAATGACGAAGAGCAAGGGGCCTGGAGCTAAGCCGATAGCTCATGAAGAGTCTCACATCATCTGGAAAGACGGGATCAAGAGATGCTGAATATTGATGCGATTCATATGCGCGAGATTAATATGCCACTGGCTCACCCCTTCGAGACCAGCTTCGGCCTTACGACGGCCCGGCGCATCCTTCTGGTCGAACTCGAGAGCGAGGGTCTGACGGCATGGGGAGAGTGCGTCGCGGGCGAGCATCCCTACTTCAGCGACGAGATGATCGACACCGCGTGGATTATTACTGAGACGGAGCTTGCGCCGCGTCTGTTGGATGCTTCGCTGGAGCGCGGCGGCGATGTGCCGGATCTTCTGAAGCAGGTCCGCGGTCATCGCATGGCCAAGGCCGCTCTCGAGAACGCGATGTGGGATCTGGAGGCACAGAAGGAGGGGGTTTCTCTGGCCGGCCTATTGGGGGGAACCCGCGAGACTATTCCCTGCGGCGTGTCGATCGGGATCCAGCCCACCCTGGAGAAGCTGATGGAGAAAGTCGAAACCGAGCTGGCTGCGGGGTACCAGCGCATCAAGCTGAAGTGTAAGCCCGGCTGGGATCGCCACATCTTCGAGGCTGTGCGCAAGCGCTGGCCCGAGATTCTGTTGAGCTGCGATGCCAACTCCGCCTATCGCATGAAGGATTTTGACCACATCGCGTCGTGGGATCAGTTTGATCTGCTGATGATCGAACAGCCGTTGTGGTACGACGATTTCTACTTCCACTCCATGCTGCAGAAGAGGCTTGCCACGTCGATCTGCCTGGACGAGTCCATTCGTAATCGACGCGATGCGCTTGCCGCCATCGCTATGGAGTCGTGCCAGATCATCAATATCAAGGTAGGGCGTATCGGCGGGTTCAGTGAAGCGATTGCGGTGCATAATGTTTCCGAAGAGCGGGGCATTCCTGTGTGGTGTGGAGGCATGCTGGAGACCGGCATTGGCCGCGCGCATAACATAGCGCTCTCCTCGCTTCCGAACTTCTCGCTTCCGGGGGACGTCTCCGCGTCGGCGCGTTACTGGACCCAGGACATCATCGAGCCTGAGGTTACAGTGAGCAAGCAAGGCGAGATTCCTGTTCCCACTGGGGTGGGGTCAGGCTATGCCGTGCTGCGGGACAGAATCGAAGACCTTACGGTGCGCAGGCAGACCTTGCGCGCGAATGCTCGCGTGACCGCCTAGAAGGCTCGTTATCGCGTCAGCGGGCAGGCAGGGGCGTGTCCAGCAGCAGACGCACGGCCTCCTGGTAACTCATCCGAGGAACCGGCTGGTAGCCCCATGCATCGATATCAGATTGAATGTTGAGCGTCTTCACCATCAGGGCGCGGACCGAGATCCGCTCCGTAAAGTGCGTGAAGATCCAGCGGCCATTGCCCGCGTCTACCTGATCGAGAACGAGATGGCCGCCGGGATAGATGTGGGCCAGCATGCCCCATCCGAAATTGACGCTGCGGAAGATGTTTCCTTCCAGGCGGATCGTCTGCTTCGTCTTGGAGTCGATCCAGGCCCGACCCTTCAGGCCGGTGAGCGCTTCGGCGGTCGTCGTCGGCGGATGAAACTTCGGATTGGGCTCGTAGTCGAGCACGATCTCTGTCATGCCGGGGTGCTTTCCGGTCTGCGGCTGGCCGGGAGCATAGGTGTAGATCATCGCATCCGGCATCAGGCGAAGCAGTTGATCCGCAATCTTTCTGCCCGATTCGTTGTCCTTGACGTGTTTGGCGAAGCCGGCGGGATCTTTCAGCATGTCGTTCAGACGCTGCCGTTCCGCCTTGTCCTGCTCTTCGGTAAGAGGCTTGCCGTCGCGGAGAATGAGTCGTGCCACGGAGCCATCTTTGCTTTCGACGATCTCCCGGACATAATCACCCTTCGCGTTTACCAGGTGCATACGATAACGAAGGTAAGAGCTCTGGTTATGAATGACCTCGAGCTGTTTCACCGTGGTGTCGACCACCCAGTTGCGGGGAGGAACAGCAAGCAGGGAGGCTGAAAGGGAAGAGGCGGGCGCGGCGGCCGCGGAAGCGCTTTGGGCACGTGCGAAGGGAGCAGAGAGAGAGAACGCTGTGAAGGCGGCAAGGAAGGCAATGCGGAGAGGCCGTGATCCTTTCGCCAGGGCGAAGAAGATCGTGCGCGAAGCGGGCCGATTGCCTGGATTGCGATCCTTCAACCTCACCCGTTCGACCTCTCTCCCCTGATCATCGGCACCTTGACCACTGTGCTGACTATCTTATGTGTGACGTAGAGGGAGCGGGTAAAGTTTTCTATTTTCGCGGGTTCGGTTTGCTTCGATGCGAGGCGTTGAGTATAGTTCGGGCAAGGTGCACGATGTTGCTTCCACCAGGAGAGATGAAAAGGGAATGAAGCCAGCAGAAGGATCCACTGTTATTGGAAAGTCAGTTACCATCCGGGGAGAGTTATCCGGCAACGAAGACCTCTATATGGACGGTGATATCGAGGGGACGATCAGGCTGTCTGATCATGCGTTGACAATCGGGCCGAACGCCAAGGTGTTAGCCGACATCCACGTCAAGGATATTGTTGTCTTCGGCAGCGTAACCGGAAATCTGCATGCGACAGGGCGCGTCGATATCCGCAACTCGGCGGTTGTAACCGGCGACATCAGCAGCGGACGGCTTTCCATCGAGGAGAATGCGACGATCAAGGGCATGGTAAGCCTTGGAGCCGGCAGTCCGAACGCGAATGGTCAACCTGAAGCTGCGAAGTCAGAGCAGGAGACACTGCTTCTCGAACCGAAGGCTTAACGAGGAAGGGATCTGGCGAAATGCGCAATCTCTTCGGCGGCGGCGAAGGCTCAGCAGCGTCCCGTGGATCAGGAGGCAAATTCCCGCGACACTCCAGCGGCTGGAAGGAGCTTCTGAAGCACCTGAAAGGGCAGGAATCGCTGCGAGTGCTGGATATCGGGCCCACCTCTTCGACAAATATCAACTACGTCACCAGTCTTGGCCATAGCATCTACATGGCGAATCTTGTGGAAGAGGCTGTGCGGCCGGAGTGGGTGATCCCGGGTGAGAGCGGGGAAGAGCCACGCTATGACGTCGAGCGCTTCTTTGAGACGAACCTTAATTTCTCCGGACGTAACTTCGATGTAGTCATTCTGTGGGATACGGTCGATTTTTTACCCGAACCGCTGGTGGAACCCGTCTTCGCGAAGCTGCACGAGGTCATCGCACCCGGCGGCCAGATGCTGGCCTTCTTTCATACCAACAATGACCCCGCTACGGTCTTCTGCAGATATCACCTTACGGATACGGAGGTCGTGGAGATGCAGAAGGCAGGGAGTTATCCGCTCTTGAACACTTACAGCAATCGTAAGATTGAAAATCTGCTTCGCGACTTCTCGAGTTATCGATTTTTTCTTGCGAAGGATAACCTTCGCGAAGTGATTATTACCCGATAAGTTAATCTATCTCTGCAAACTATCTTTTATCCGGAAAAGAAGAAAGGCGCGATCGGCAGAAATATCCTGCATGACCGCGCCTTTTTCTTTTTGCGAGCTTACTTGCCGGACGTCTGTTTTCTTCGTTCCGCCCACCGCTTTTTCATTGCATCGGCGATGCGCTTGCGGCCTTCCGGAGTGAGCTTGCGTTTTTTCTTGCTGCTAACTGCTGGTCCATTTTTGCTTCCTTTAGGACGGCCACGGCCAGAGCGAGCAGGTTGCGATGCATCAGCGAGCAGCGCACGTGCCTGCTGCAACTTAACGATCTGCGCGTCAATCTCCGCGATGATTCGGGTAACTTCCACTGAAAATCTCCTGATATATATAGTGGGGCCGAAGATAGCTGGTGGATAGATCATCCTTGAATTTCTACAACCAGCTGGGACCTATAAGCAACGATACAGAAGTTGCAAGTTACCCGCAAACCGGAAGTCAAGCAGGGCGGCCTATTTACGGACTGGTTCCAGATTCTCTTTATCAGGAATAACATCGGAGTGAGTACGAATGGCGTATCCCGGGCCGGACTTATCCATCTCTTCCTCGTGGTAAAGATTCCCCAGGCCGCGCCTGTGCACAGATCGCTGCAGATAGTTTTGCAGGCCCTGCAAGGTGCCTTCCTTATCGCGAGCGAACTCTGCCGCCATGCGAGTCAGAGCATAGGTCAGGATATCGCTGTGATGAAGCTCGCGCATGGCTGGATTGCGGCGAAGGTTGAGCCACAACCGATGAACAAGCTGAACTTCGTCGGGCTGAATCGTAGGAGCATGAGGACCAATGTGGAAGCTAAGTGCTTCCCCATCGGGCTTGACGATATAGAAAGTGAACTGGCGTTTCGGCTCGGGAAGCGCCTCCCAGGCCTGGCCCACATGATAGGCCTGTTCCTCGGCTGTAAGCTTGCTGGAAAGACCGGAGATCACTGCGGCAGCATCCAGCGAATTTGCCGTCTGTACCAGCGCCGCGAAGATATCGCCAGCGGGAACCACTAGAAGCGAGATGTGTTTTCCGAAGCTCTCCGCCACCGAGACAGCCTTGGTGAAGAGCATCTGTTCGTGTTCACTGAACAACTGCTCCGAGGCTGACACGTACTCCGGTCCTCCGACTCCCATCATGCGGGCCGCCAGCACGACGATATCCTGCTCGTCTGTATTGGTATGGGTAAGCGCCCACTTCAGGGCAAACGGCGCAGCCGAATCGCGCATCGTGACGATCACCGAGCCAGGACGGATGTCCAGCGAAGCGCTGCCGACCGTATCCTGATGCTCCAACTGAAAGTGTTCGTGCATCTGGCGAGAGGTAAGGTCGTGCCGGCGCTTATTGTTTCTCTCTGAAAGGGAGAAGATGACGAAGAACGCCGCCGCAAAGATCACTCCGCTGACCGTTGCTACAGACTTGGTAAAGAGGTTGACTACCGCAGTCGTCGAAAGGACGAGGAAGACGGAGATCAGTCCGATGGGGATCTCGGTCTTGCCTATCCGGAGATTCAGCGGCACCTTCCAGCCGCGTTCGCCATGGTACTTCCAGCGCAGGATCAACATGGCTAGCGCATTGAAAGTGAAGCTCCAAATGACTCCGAAGGCATATGCTTCGCCGATGACAACGACATTGCCATGCGTCAACGCAATCACCAGCAATTGCATTCCCGCAACCAGGTTGATGATGCGATAGCTTGTGCCGTACTTTTTCTGCGGTTTGCGGAACCAGTCGGGCAGCACGCCGTCTTCGGCGATCCGCATCAGCACGCCGGTCGAGCCGACGATAGCCGTGTTCACCGCACCACCCAGGATCAGGAAGCCGACCAGCACGACAAAACACCGGAAGGCGATGCGTAGAGCCTCGGGGCCGACCAGGTACATCGCCATTCCGGCGATCAGATTGTCCCGATAGACGTGAACGCGCACCCCGTCGGGAATGATCATCACCGCCAGCAGGGTGCAGATGCCGGTGAAGAAGAAGCTGTACGTCGCAATCACCAGCGCTGCACGCTTCAGGTTCTTCAGCTTCGGATGCTCGATCTCGCGATTGACCTGTGCCAGCGACTCCTCACCGCTCATGGCAAGCACCGAATGTCCGAAGGCCATCAATACGCCAAACAGGCCAAGCGTCGTGGCAAACTTCGTTCCCCTCAGAAAACCCAGAGCGTCGGAGCTGAAGTGAAAGTTGGACGGAACGGGAAATGGAGGAAGCTGCGCTCCACGATGAAAGACCGTGAAGATTCCCCAAAACAAAAGAATCACCACCATGACGGTGGTGATCTTCATAATATCGAGCGCGCGCTGACTGGATTCTTCTATGCCTTTTGTGTTCTGCCACCAGAAATAGACCGTGATGATGGCGGCGATGGCGGCCGAGGCAACGTCCGGTTTGAGATGTGGAATCGAAGCCCAGTGAAACCGTTCCCCGGCGAAGACCATAAGGTCATTCAGAAGGCCGATGATGTAATGCCCTGCCGAAACGCCCGAGATGGGGCCGGTCAGCACATAGTCGAACATCAGCGCCGAGACGCTTACCTTGGCAAAGGTGCTGCCCAGGGCCTCCTTGACGATGCGATAGACGCCGCCCCGCGTAAACATGGAACAGCTTTCCACGTAGACCGAGCGAACCGCATAGGCGAAAAAGACGACCGCAAGAATCAGCCACGGTGCCGATTTGCCGATCGCTTCTTCCGCGAGTCCGCCCGCATAGAAAGCGGAGGAGCCTAAATCGTTAAGAACAATAGCGGCCGCGCGCCAGAAAGAGATGAACGTCAGCATCACCGAGGACGCCACGACGAGGCGTACCCGGTTGGATTGCGGTGGAACGACAGTATTTTTTGCTGAAGCCATTGATTGTCGAGGACGCGTCCGGCTTATCGCTGCTGCGTCCAGAAAACTATCGCCCGACAGCTAGTTTAAGAGCGCGTTGACTCAACGTCAATTGGTCTGTCCATCTTTCTTGCCTATTTCGTGAGAGAAGAGAGCTTGAAGCTCTATCGTTCCTGCTCTTCGTCGCTGGTGAAGATCTCCTGCAGGTCCTGGAATGTCGTCAACAGAACCACAAGCATGGAACCAACTCCCCCAAGAAGGAAGAGGGGAACCAGGACTGCACTGATTGCATGCATCAGGTGATCCATATCCGTTCATTATAGGGCCTGAGGCAGATGGTAGACTCGACCCCGATGCGACTTATCCCGGCACGGCTCTGGGCTATGGCTGCGCTCTCCGGAGTCCTGCAGATTGTGCCCTTTCCTCTTGCGGGACCGGTTCCGCCCTGGCGCGCGGCCTTCTGCTGGGTCGCGCTTGCTCCGTTGCTTTGGGCTCTTACCCGTCAAGATAAGCAGGGACCTGGTTTAGCAGCCAGGAAGGGGGCCGCGCTCGGGTATCTCTCCGGCTTCCTCTGGTATCTCGGTAACTGCTACTGGATCTACCAGACGATGTATCTCTACGGAGGGCTGGACAAGCCAGTCGCTATTGGAATCCTCGTCCTCTTCTGCCTCTACCTGGGCTTGTACCATGCGCTTTTTGGCGGCCTCATCGGGGCTATCCGGTCGACCTTCGGGACGCGGGCGGCTCTGCTGTTCAGTCCCTTTGTATGGGTCGCGGTTGAACTTGCGCGGGCCCGCATCACCGGGCTGCCGTGGGATCTCCTCGGGATCGCCCAGATCGATAACTCCGCGCTGACCCGGCTGGCTCCCATCACCGGAGCCTATGGGCT
This sequence comes from Edaphobacter sp., assembly GCA_035316475.1. Classification (GTDB taxonomy): domain Bacteria; phylum Acidobacteriota; class Terriglobia; order Terriglobales; family Acidobacteriaceae; genus Edaphobacter. Next base: position 15,783 of record DATHJA010000210.1, read on the forward strand.
CTCCTTCGTCATTGCCTTGGTCAACGCCCTCTGGCTGATACGGATCGAGATTCGCGAGCGGCGGCATACGCGGCTCGTTCTTACGGCAGTCGGAGTCGTTCTCGTAGTTCTCTATGTGGTGGGAGTACGACGCATCGCCGTTCGGCCAAAATATGCAGCGACCGCGACGGCGACCCTGGTTCAGCAGAACCTCGAGGTTGGTGCTGCGGCCAAAGGGCCGGAGCTATCCGCCGAAGAGCTGCTTCGCTCCTTCACCTACCTTAGCCGCCACCCCGGCGATCGCATGTATCTCGGCATCCCCGAGCGGAAGGGAACTCCTGTGATCGCCTTCGTGCCCAAGGACGCCGGTCCCCGAGACTCCGACCTGATTGTCTGGCCCGAATCTCCCGCTCCCTTCCAGGAAGACGATCCGCAGTTCCGTGCGGCCATCTCCGCGCTGGCCCGGCAGGCGAACGCCCCTGTCATCGTGGGCAACATTGCGATCGACCGCACCACTGCCAACGCGCGCGGATACTTCCTCTTCAACGCCGCCTCCTTCGTTACTCCCCAGGGAGAGTTCGCTGGCCGCTACGACAAGATGCATCTGGTCCCTTTCGGAGAATACGTCCCATTCAAGAGCCTCTTCTTCTTTGCGAAGAATCTTCTGCACGAGGCCGGGACCTTCGACGCGGGAGCGACACGGAGCCTCTTTACGGTCAACGGCCACCGTTATGGAACCTTCATCTGCTACGAATCGATCTTCGCCGACGAGATTCGCCAGTTCGTTCGCAATGGAGCCGACGTGCTTATCAACATCTCCAACGACGGCTGGTATGGCGACACCAGCGCGCCCTGGCAGCACCTCAACATGGTCCGCATGCGGGCCATCGAGAATCACCGATGGATCCTTCGCGCGACGAATACAGGCGTGACTGGAGCGATCGATCCCAGCGGCCGTGTCACTGCGGCGGCTCCGCGCCACACCCGTACCAGCATCCGGGTCGGCTTTGGCTACGAGCACGACACTACCTTCTATGCGGCGCATGGTGACTGGTTCGCCTGGCTATGCGCATTTGTAACCTCCGCGGCACTCGCATGGAGCCTTCGCACGAAGTTTGCCGTAAACTAGAAACATGTTGAGTGATCTGGAATACACGTTCTCCCCGGTGCGCGAAAAAGTTCGCGATCTGCGGGAGTATCTTTGACGCGTCCCGCCTTCGTCGTGAACTAGCCGACATCGAGCAAAAAACCTCCGACCCTGCCGTCTGGGCCGATCCCGCGCGCTCTCAGCCGCTGATGCGTGAGCGCAAGCGCATCGAAAACCTGTTGGCCGACGACACCGAGCTCGCGCGCCGCGCCGACGACATCGAGGCCTACTTCGAGCTGGCCCGCGAGGGCGAAGACACTGAGGGCGATCTCGCCCGCGAGATCCCTGCGCTGATAGAGTTTGCCGACAAGCTCGAATCGAAGACCATGCTCTCCGAAGAGAGCGACCCGCTCAACGCCATCGTCGTCGTCCATCCCGGTGCCGGTGGGACCGAGTCCCAGGACTGGGCCGAGATGCTGATGCGCATGTACATCCGCTGGGGCGAACGTCAAAACTTCAAGGTCGAGATCAACGAGATCCAGGACGGCGACGAGGCCGGCATCAAATCCGCCACCTTCACCATCTCCGGTGAGTTCGCCTTCGGTCTGCTTTCCGGCGAGACCGGCGTTCATCGTCTCGTTCGCATCTCGCCCTTCGACTCCGCCAAGCGCCGTCACACCAGCTTCGCCTCCGTCTTCGTCTCACCCGAGATCGACGACACCATCGTTATCGACATCAAGCCTGATGATCTGCGTATCGACACCTATCGCTCCGGCGGCAAGGGTGGGCAGCACGTCAACACGACCGACTCCGCCGTGCGCATCACGCACCTTCCCACCGGCCTCGTCGCCGGATGCCAGAATGAGCGCTCGCAGCATAAGAACAAAGAGAGGGCGATGAAGATGCTTCGCTCGCGCCTCTACGAGTACGAGCTCGAAAAGAAGAAGGCTGTCAGCAAGAAACTCGAAGACTCCAAGCTCGACATCAAGTTCGGCTCGCAGATCCGCAGCTACGTTCTTCAGCCCTATCGCATGGCCAAAGATCTTCGAACACGCGTTGAAGTGGGTGATGTCGACAAGGTCCTCGACGGCGCCCTCGAGCCATTTATCCGGGGATACCTGAAGATGCGCCGCGAGGGTGGCGTCCCTGCCGCGGTCGCTGTGGACGACGACCTGTAAGCCGTCTTGCCGCAAAAAATACTGGCCCTTGTGCCTGAACCGGCGGATACTCGACCGATGAGTCCATCGACTGGTTCGGCGGCCATCAGGCCCAACTACGGTATTGATGCTCCGGCAGTGCTGCGCAATTTATTTCTCTTTGGTGTTCTTTGCCTGCTGTTGGGCGTCTTTCTTCCCACGGACCTTCACCTGGGACAGGTCAACTTCCGGCTTCGCCCTGGTTTCCTATGGACGTCGTTCTTCCTCCTCGTCGAAGGCTTTCTTTATCTGCTCTACGTCAAGGTTGGAAAATTTCACCACCGCGACTTCATGCTCTCACTCCACAACTGGCGCGGCGACGAGCAGGTGCTGGACGTAGGCTGTGGCCGAGGCCTTCTTCTTGCCGGTGCGGCAAAGCACCTTACTGCCGGTGGTCACGCCACGGGAATCGACATCTGGTCGACGGAGGACCTCTCCGGCAACGCCGAGGACGCGACCCTGCATAATCTCGAGCTCGAAGGCGTTGCCTCCCGCTGCACGCTCGTGAGCCAGTCTGCGGCGGAGATGCCCTTTCCTGATGCCTCCTTCGAGGTCATCGTCTCCAATCTCTGCCTGCACAATCTTTATGACCGGTCGTCACGCACGGCGGCGCTTCATCACATTGTGCGTGTTCTTCGTCCCGGCGGAATCGCTCTCATCTCCGATTACAAGCGGACCGGTGAGTACGCCGCCGAGTTCCGCAAGCTTGGCCTTCAGGTGGAAAAGAAGCGCGGCAGCCTCTGGGCGACTTTTCCCCCTCTGACCATCGTCATCGCCCGCAAACCCTTGTGACCCATGAGGCATCATCCGCATCCAAAGCTCCAGAGAGATCAGGGCAGGGAGGGAAGGGAATGACGAAGGTGGCGGAGAAAACGGGTACGGACGAACTCATTCAACAATTGCTTGCTCTTTTGCAGGGTGGCCAGGCGCACGCCACACTCGACGACGCCATAAAGGACTTCCCGGCTGAGCATCGCGGCACAGTGCCTGAGGGCCTGCCTTATTCTGCGTGGCAGCTGCTCGAGCATCTCCGTATCACCCAGCGTGACATCCTCGAGTTCAGCGCGCCTCCCACGGGAGGCTACCAGCATATCGAGTGGCCCGCGGACTATTGGCCGAAGTCCCCCACGCCTCCGTCGGAGCACGCATGGGATGCCGCAATCGCGGCGCTCCACAAAGACCGCGAGGCCTTCGAGAAGCTTCTCTCAAAGCCTGGAGCCGACCTCTACAAGCCCTTTCGCTGGGGCGAAGGCCAGAACCTTCTTCGCGAGGCCATGCTGATCGCCGACCATAACGCCTACCACATCGGCCAACTGGTCCTGCTGCGGCGCCTGCTGGGACTCTGGGAGAAGTAAACTTCGTTTTATGCGAAGGGATGTGAAGGGAATAATTGATGAACGAGCCTGAGATCATTCGCGCGATGCTGGGGCATCCTCCCACGGAGCCCCGAACCATCGCGGTCGTCGGGCTGTCGGAGAACCCGGACAAGCCCAGCCACTACGTTCCCGCCTATATGCAGCAGCATGGCTACCGCATCCTGCCGGTCAATCCGACCGTGGAATCCGTGCTGGGCGAGCGTTCTTACGCCTCTCTGGCCGATCTTCCGGCCAAGCCGGACATCATAAATGTCTTTCGATTGCCAAAGTTTGTTCCAGCAATTGTCGACGAGATGCTCGATCTGGGCTTCAAAAATCTGTGGGTCCAGCAAGGAATCCTCAATCCCGAAGCGGCCGCAACCGCCGAAGCCGGTGGCATTTGGGTGGTGATGGATCGCTGTATCATGGTCGAGCACCGCTCCGCTGGCCTCTCCTGAGCGCTCCCACCGTTATCCTAGAATAGAGAATGATGAATATTCGCCGCTATCTTGGCCCCCTTCTGCTCCTCGTCTGCTCTTTCTTCGCGGGCCCTCTGGCCTCTGCGCAGATCCAGGTTGTGGGAGATGGCGGCCCGGGCCCGGTGAAGGCGCAACACCTGACCGCCGAGCTCGTCTCCCTGGCTCCCTCAGTTGCTCCCGGCGGAACCCTCGATGTAGGCCTCGTCATCACCCTTGAGGAAAAGTGGCACGTCTACTGGATCAACGCCGGTGACTCCGGCGAGCCACCCCGGATCCACTGGACGCTTCCCCACGGCATCACCGCCGGATCTATGCAGTTTCCCGTCCCCAGCCGCCTTCCCCTTGGCCCGCTGATGGACTTCGGTTACGAGGATGAGGTTGCCTTTCCCGTAAAGCTTACGGCGGCGAAGAACCTCAAGCCCGGCCCTGTTCACCTTGACGCGAAGATCGACTGGCTGGTCTGCCGCGAGGTCTGCATTCCCGGCAAGGCGCACCTCGGCCTGAACCTGACGATCGATCCCAAGGCGACGGCTCCGACGCAACCGGTCGGCGCCCTTGGCGAGGCCCTGGGGCTGCTTCCCCAGCCGCTTCCCGAAGACACGAAGCTCACTATCACCGGTGGCAAAAATGATTTGGTGTTCGATCTCATCACCGGCGAACGTACCACCGACGCCGAGTTCTATCCCTTCGATCAGGAGCAGATCGCCAATGCCGGCGATCAGGTGGTCGAACCCCTGCCCAACGGCGTGCGCCTTCGCGTGCCCCGTGCTCCTGAACTGACAAAGCTTCCGGCAAAGATTCACGGCCTCATCAAACTCGATGATGAGACCGCCTACGAGATCACCACACCTGTGGTTGCCGGCGAGGTCCCGCGCTCCGGCGGCAAGGCTGTCCCGGCGGCTGCTGGAGACCTGACCACAGTCACTGCGCTCGGCCTCGCCTTCATCGGCGGCATCATTCTCAACCTCATGCCCTGCGTCTTCCCGGTGCTCTTCCTCAAGGGCCTCGCGCTGGTGCAGTCCTCCGGAGAAGAGCGAGGGCGGCTGCGCAAGCATGGCCTCGTCTATACGCTGGGCATTCTGGTCTCGTTCTGGATCATCGTCGCGGCCCTGCTCGCCCTCCGCGCTGGCGGCAGCGAGGCCGGATGGGGCTTCCAGCTTCAGTCGCCCATCTTCATCGCCGTGCTGGCCATCGGACTCTTCTTCTTCGCCCTCTCTCTCGCGGGGCAGTTCGAGCTCGGCCTCTCTCTCACCAGCGTCGGTGGAGGGCTCGCGCAGAAACAGGGATACACAGGCAGCTTCTTCACCGGAATCCTCGCGACCGTCGTGGCCACGCCATGCACTGCTCCTCTTATGGGAGCAGCCATCGGATTCGCCCTGGCCCAGCCTCCGCTGATCACCTTCGCCATCTTCACCGCGCTCGCCCTCGGGCTAGCCACGCCTTACCTCGTCCTCAGCTTCCAGCCCGCATGGACCAAGATCCTTCCCCGGCCCGGAGCCTGGATGGAGGTCCTCAAGCAGCTCACCTCCATTCCGCTCTTCGCCACGGTTATCTGGCTGGTCTGGGTCTACGGGCACCTCTCCGGAACCCAGGGGGTGGACCGAGTTGCATGGCTGTTGACAAGCCTTCTGCTAGTTTCCGTCGCAGGATGGGCCCTGGGAAGATGGCCGGCTCGCTGGAAGAGTGCCACAGCAGCCGCGCTCATCATCGTGGCCGCGCTGGCCGTTGCTCTCTACCAGCCCAAGGACACTACCCTCGCCTGGCAGCCCTTCTCCGAACAGACGCTCGCCCAGGCGCGCGCCGAAGGCAAACCCGTCTTCATCGACTTCACCGCCGCCTGGTGCCTCAGCTGCCAGGTCAACGAAAGGCTCGTCCTCCGCTCCGCCGAAGTGCAGCACGAGTTTGTGAAGAA
>DATHJA010000211.1:0-2801 GCA_035316475.1 Edaphobacter sp.
GACGCGTCTTCCGGCGATGATCGCGCTGGCTTCTATCGCTGCGATCTATATGGCGTCGACGCGTCACTCGAAGATCTCGCCCTGGTATGCAGTGTTGTTTCCGGCCGGAGCCGCATTGTTTCTGTACTCGCTGCTTCGCTCGGCCTGGATCACACTGCGAGAAGGTGGCGTGACCTGGAGAGGAACGTTTTATCCTCTGGCGGAACTCCGTACCGGTCTCGCCTCAGCGCGGCGCGGGACGAATTAGAAAAAACCTAACCGTTGGCGTGGACACTTGTCTAATGCGCCAAACAGAGAACGCTCTACTCCCGAAATTCATTTCGCGGAAGGCGAGCGCGACGTAGGTTTCATCTGCCGTAAATGTGACGAGTGACGGAACAGCCGTTCTCGCGCGCCGTAATAAAACGCAGGCCCCACACTCATTTCCTACTACCTCACGAGGTGGTCTATGACGATGTTGTCTCGATTTCATCGAAAGAATTCGTGTGTCCAATTCTGGACGCTGGCCCTCACTCTCACCTTCGCATTTCCAGGGTATGCACAGACACAACAAAACTCAGCCGTAACTCTTGCAGATCGCATCGCACAGGATCGTCAGACGATTCAGCAGGCGGAACAGCAACATCGTTCCGACGAGATGATCGGCTACCTATGGGCGGTGCTGGCTTCGGAGTATCGCAAGGCCGGAGACTTCGCCGCATCGGAGGATGCCTATTTCAAAGCGATTCCACTTCTTGATCACAGCCCCACCGCGGCGCGGAACTACGCCACTGCTCTCGACAATCTGGCGGTGCTCTATCTGATCTATGGGCGGGTGGATGAGGCAGAGCAATATAACCGGAGATCTGCGAAGGTTCGAAGCGGTCTGGGATTTCCGCTCGATCAAGCTCGGAGCGAGGAGCATATGGCCGAGATCAACCTTGCGCGACATAAGTTCAAGGTTGCCGCGGAAGAAGCCACGAGGGCTCTTGAGGTGATGACGCGTCTGGACGATCCCGAGAAGCGGGATGTGGCTTCAGCGTTGAATGCCCTCGCTTTCTCACATTGCTCACAGAAAGACTGTGCTCAAGGAATGGAGTATGCTCAGCGCTCTCTCAACCTGACGCGCAGCTCTTTCGGCGAGGAGTCCGCGCCGGTTGCCCATTCGTTAATGGCCGTTGGTTTCGCAGAGTGGAAGTTGGGAAGGCTGAATAACGCTGGCGAGACGATGCGGTCAGCGATTCAGATGCTCAGGATCCAAGAGGGAGGCGAGAGTAGAGGAATGCTGCTGGCCATGCTGGAGTACCGTAACTATCTCAAAGGGGTCCACCGAGACAGCGAGGCGAAAGATATCGATCAGGAGCTAGCTTTGGCGATGCGGCAGCAGACTCCGGTATGCGCAACATGTGTGAATGTGCATACGTTGTCGAACGCGATGAGGTAAGGGATCAGGCTTCGACCAGCACTTTGCCGTAGCGCTTCTCGACGTATTCGTCGAGGATCTCCTGGAACTCCTCGACGATGCGATCGCCCTTGAGGGTGGTGTAGAGCTTGCCGTCGACATAGACAGGAGCCTTCGGTTCCTCGAAGGTGCCGGGGAGCGAGATGCCGATGTTGGCATGCTTGGATTCGCCGGGGCCGTTGACGATGCAGCCCATGACCGCGAGCTTCAGCTCTTCGACGCCGGCGTACTGCTTCTTCCACTCCGGCATCTGCTCGACCAGGTAGCTCTGAATGCGCTCGGCAAGCTCCTGGAAGTAGGTGGAGGTGGTGCGGCCGCAACCGGGGCAGCTTGTGACCTGAGGCATGAAGCTGCGAATCCCGAGAGACTGCAGAATCTGCTGTCCGCAGCGAACCTCTTCGGAGCGGTCGCCGCCCGGAGTGGGTGTCAGGCTGACGCGAATGGTGTCGCCGATTCCGTTCAGCAGCAGGGGAGCGAGACCAGCTGCGGAGGCAACGATACCTTTCATTCCCATTCCGGCCTCAGTAAGCCCGAGGTGGAGAGCGTGATCGCAGCGGCTGGCCAGTTCGGTATAGACGTCGATCAGGTCGCGAACGCCGGAGACCTTCGCGCTCAGTACGATCTGGTCGCGCCTGAGTCCATAACGCTCTGCTGCTGCGGCGTTGTCGAGAGCCGAGACCACCATGGCCTCCATCATGACGTCGCGCGCGGGAAGGGGATTGGAGGATTTCGAGTTCTCGTCCATCATCCGGGTCAGCAGGGCCTGGTCGAGCGAGCCCCAGTTGACTCCGATGCGGACCGGCTTCTGATGCTTGACGGCGACTTCAACCATGGTTCGGAAGTTGTCGTCGTCCTTGCGACCGATGGAGACGTTGCCGGGATTGATGCGATACTTCGCCAGCGCCTGCGCTGTGTCCGGATACTTCGAAAGCAGCAGATGCCCGTTGTAGTGGAAGTCCCCGATGATGGGCGTCGTCCAGCCCTTTTTTGCGATGCCTTCGATGATGTAAGGGATCGCCTTGGCGGCATCGTCGTTATTCACCGTGACGCGCACCATCTCTGAACCGGCGCGGGCGAGTGCGGCGATCTGTTGCACCGTGCTTTCAACATCGGCCGTATCGGTGTTGGTCATGGATTGCACTACGACCGGTGCAGTGGACCCGACGCGAACTTCACCGATATTGACTGTTACCGCAGGACGGCGCTGTATCTCTGGCATAAACTCTCCACCCTTAAGTCTAGCATCCAGTGGATGTACCATGCCGCGATACACTAACAGGAAAGGCCCGGTAGCTCAGTTGCATAGAGCAGCGCACTCCTAACGCGAAGGTCGCAGGTTGGACTCCTGCCCGGGCCACCA
>DATHJA010000212.1:0-3490 GCA_035316475.1 Edaphobacter sp.
CAGGATCACGTCCCCCTCGCGAGCCTCGCGCGCCAGAGCCTCCACACCCTCCGCCACCGAGCTCGCATACTCCACCCCGTCACGCCCAATCGCGCCCACCAGCGACTCGCCGGTCACTCCGGCGATCGGCTCCTCGCTCGCCGCGTAGATATCCAGCACCTCTACCCGGTCTGCCTCATCGAACGACTCGGCGAACTCCTTCATCAGGTCCCTCGTCCTCGTGTAGCGATGTGGCTGGAACAACACCAGCACCCTGCCATATCCGCACTCCCGCGCCGCCTTCAGCGTGGCCACAATCTCCGTCGGGTGATGCCCATAATCGTCCACCACGGTCACCCCGCGTACGGTTCCTTTTACCTGAAACCTCCGGTCCACCCCATGAAATCCATCGAGCCCCGCTGCTATCTGCTCTGGAGCCACTCCAAGCTGCACCCCGATGGCCACCGCAGCCGTAGCATTCATCACATTGTGCCTTCCCGGAACACGCAGGCAGAACGGCCCCATCGTCACTCCCTTGTAGCTCACCTCGAATTGTGAAAGCCCCTGGCCATTTCTCTCGAGCACGGTCACCCGAAAATCGGCGTCCTCGCTTTCGCCATACGTGTACAGCCGCCGCCTCACTCGCGGCAGCACCGCTCGCAACAAGGCATTATCGACGCAGGCCACCGAGGCTCCATAAAACGGGACCCGATCCATGAACTCCACAAACGCCGCCTCCACATCGGCCATGTCGCGATAGCAATCCATGTGCTCCCGATCCAGATTCGTCACCACCCCCAGTACCGGAGACAACTTCAGGAATGAGCGGTCGCTCTCATCGGCCTCGGCCACCAGGTACTGCGAGTTCCCCAGCCGCGCATTCGACCCCAGAGCATTCACTCGCCCACCGACGACCACCGTTGGGTCCAGCCCTCCGGCAGCCAATACCGAGGCCACCATGCTCGTCGTCGTCGTCTTTCCATGCATCCCGGCCACGGCAATCCCATACTTCAGCCGCATCAGCTCCGCCAGCATCTCCGCCCGCTGGATCACCGGAATCTTCCGCGACCGTGCCTCCACGACCTCCGGGTTCATGGGGCTCACCGCCGAACTCGTCACCACCACATCGCTTCCCGCTATATTCGCCGCCGCGTGCCCCTCAAATACCCGCGCGCCCAGCCCCACCAGGCGCTCAGTCGTCGCCGACCGCTTCAGGTCGCTCCCCGAGACCGTATACCCCATCGTCAGCAGGATCTCCGCGATCCCGCTCATCCCGATTCCACCGATCCCGATGAAGTGAATTCGAAGTGTAGGAGCAAAAAAAAGACTTGCAGAAGGCGCAAGGGACACAGGCATATCCCCACTCTAGCAGCCGAAACTAGCTCCCCGCTGCCCGCCTGCATCCAAGTGCTTTGAGAATAAACTCCGTCAGAAAGCGAACCTCTTCCTCAGACGAACGCTCATACTGCACGATCCTCCGATCGCTGATCCCGCGAATCATATCCATCAGCGCCCACGCCGAAGCCTCAAAATCCTGCCGCTCGATCTCGCCGCTCTCCGCAGCCGCTGAAAACAGCGACACCAGGTAATCGACCGTCTGCTTCTGCCACTTCAGGCTTCTCTTCCGGCTCGATATCTCGCGACCCAGGCTGGTGATCACCCGGTACAACGTCTGCTTCTCGCGCCAGTAGCTCAGCCTCACCGAGATAAAAGCGCCCAACCTGCCTGCGAAATCCTTGGCGGCCGCAATATGCTGCTCAGTCAATGCTGCCAGCTCCGCAAGCGCCTGTTCGACGACCTGCACATAGATCTCGTCCTTCGACCGGAAGTAGACATACACCGTGGCCTTCGCCATGCCGGCCGCTTCCGCAATGTCGTCCATGCGTGTGCCGTCGTAGCCCTTCGCGCCAAACACCTTGGTCGCGGCCAGCAGAATCTCTGAGCGACGGAACTCCGTTACAACCTGCTTCTTCCGCGCGTCCGCCGTCTTTGCCCGTGAGGTTGTCGTTCCTGATCGTGGGGTTTTCGTTACAGACATAGACATTTCTGAATCTCTTCCAGAGTGTAAAGCGTCTGATTCACTGACCATACAGTTCAATAAATCAGACTGTATAGTTCAATAAAGAGTCATGAGCGAAACTCTGGAAGCTACCGGCGCCGAAGCAGCATTAGCCAGCGATATTCCGTCCTTCGACGAGCAGCACCTTCCGCCCGCCAGAGTCTTCAATCCATGGGTTATCGCGCTGGTTGTCACCATCGGCACCTTCATGGAGGTGCTCGATACCAGCATCGCCAACGTCGCTCTGCCCCACATTGCAGGCAGCCTCTCCGCCTCGCAGGACGAAGGCTCCTGGGTCCTGACCAGCTATCTGGTCGCCAACGCCATCATCCTCCCCATCAGCGGCTGGATCTCGAGCGTAATGGGCCGCAAGCGCTTCTATCTCTTCTCGGTTCTCTTCTTCACCGTCTTCTCCGCGTTCTGCGGCCTCGCCCCCTCGCTCGGCATGCTGATCCTCTTCCGCGTCCTGCAGGGCCTCGCTGGAGGCGGTCTGCAGCCCTCCGTCCAGGCCATCCTCGCCGACGCCTTCCCTCCGCAGAAGCGCGGCATGGCAATGGCGCTCTATACCGTAGCTATCCTCGTCGCCCCCGTCCTCGGCCCCACGCTCGGCGGCTGGATCACCGACAACTACTCCTGGCGCTGGATCTTCTACATCAACATCCCCGTCGGAGTCCTGTGCTTCATCCTGACGCGCATCGTGCTCGAAGATCCTCCGCACATCAAGGCTCAGCGAGCCGCCAATAAAGGCAACCTGCGCATCGACTGGACTGGCCTGAGCCTTCTGAGTCTCGGCCTCGCAACCCTCGAGATCGTCCTCGACAAAGGACAGGAGCTCGACTGGTTCGGCTCTCACTTCATCGTCGGCTTCGCCACTGTCTCGGCCCTCGCCCTCACCGGCGCTGTCATCTGGGAGTGGAACCATTCCAGGCCGGTCGTCAACCTGCACCTGCTCAAGGAGAGGAACTTTCGCTCCTGCTGCATCCTCATCCTCGGCCTCTACGCCGCGCTCTATGCCACCACCTACCTTCTGCCTCTCTTCATGCAGCAGATGATGGGCTACGACGCGACCACCGCCGGATTCGCGCTCTCTCCCGCCGGACTCTTCACCATGATCGAGGTCCCCATCGTCGGCTACGTTCTGACCAAAGGCTTCGATCCCCGCAAACTGGTCTTCGCCGGAATCTCCCTCATCGCCATCTCGCTCTGGTGGATGGGTTCGATGAATCTTCAGGTCGCCGAGCGAGACATGATCCTTCCGCGCATCCTTCAGGTCCTCGGCGTCGGCCTCACCACGGTTCCGATCAGCACCATCATGTTCCGCTTCCTCCCGAAAGATCAGAGCTCGCAGGCGGCGGGCATCTATGCTCTGGTCCGCAACGAGGGCGGAAGCATCGGCATCGCCCTCAGCAGTACACTTCTGCAGCGCAAGGCACAGGTCTACCAGCAGGTTCT
>DATHJA010000213.1:0-8601 GCA_035316475.1 Edaphobacter sp.
AGTTCATCTCGTAGAACAGGCCATGGTCGCCGCCATCGGCGCCGGCCTGCCCATCACCGAGCCCGGCGGAAATATGGTCGTCGACATCGGCGGAGGTACCACCGACATCGCCGTCATCTCGCTGGCCGGAATCGTCTACTCGCGCTCCGTCCGCATGGCCGGAAACCAGATGGATGAGGCGGTCATCACCTACCTCAAGCGCAAGTACAACCTTCTGATCGGCGAGCGCACCGGCGAGCAGATCAAGATGCAGCTCGGCTCCGCCTATCCGCTCGACAAGCCCCTCTCCATGGAGGTCAAGGGCCGCAACCTCATTGAAGGCGTCCCCAAGACCATCACCATCGACGACTCCGAGATCCGCGAGGCGCTCTCCGAGTGCATCTCCACTATCATCAACGCCATCCGCGTCGCCCTCGAGCGCACCCCACCCGAGCTCTCCGCCGACATCTCCGACCGAGGCATCGTGCTCACTGGAGGCGGCGCGCTGATCAAGAACCTCGACAAGCGCATCCGCGAAGAGACCGGCCTGCCCGTCTCCATCGCCGACGACCCCCTGGCCTCGGTCGTCCTTGGCACCGGAAAGATGCTCTCGGACTTCAACCTTCTGCGTAAGATTTCTATCGATTAGCGTTGAGCATCACGAGTCCGTGTCAGCTCCAGGAGGGCCGGGGAATGCTGTCACACTCTTCTGGAACCGCATAGCTCATCCCATCCCAATCCTGTCGTTCCGAGCGGAACGCAGCGGAGTCGGGAAATCTGCGTCTCTACCACCAAAGCCCAGGAAGATCTAAAGATGCTGTCAAGCCAAAATCCACCTAACCCAAACAAATCAAACAATATATAGTTGCCGATTCAATATCCCGTCTCCACTAGAATTAAGAGATAGAACTCAAAGCTGATGCGGTCGTCGGATAGGGAATTTTATCGCAAATTATTGAAAACAGATATTTTACTTATAAGTAATTTGTTTTCAATATTTTACACATAAGGTACCAGGCTAAGTCCCTTTTATTCAAGATTTTGCGCAAGGATGGAGGGGGATACCCCTCTAAAAGTCTATCGAGAAACACCGCAGAAAGCTCACGCAGCGGTTGGTGGAGCCATGCTGCCTTCCAGGCGCACACGCAACCGGTCGATCCTGCGGTCTGTCGATACCAGCACCTCCATCCGCAGACCGTCCTCCGCCACAATCTCTCCGGGAGCCGGAATCCTCCCCGCCATCTCCGAGACCAGCCCGCCCAGCGTGGTCGACTCGTACTGCTCCGAAAGGAGCGGACGCTCCCGCTCCTCCTCGCGTGCCTCGAGAGCGTCCTTCGGGGTCTCGCCGTCTTCGGCGGGCCGCGAAATCGCTCGCTCCAGCTGGTCAGCAAACAACTCCCGCAGCCGCGAGACCTCGAAGTTGCCCGGCACAATATACGATCCATCCGGCTCACGCACGGGAGAGTCATCCGGTTCCGGTTCATCGTGCTCGTCGGAGATGTCGCCGACAATCGCCTCCAGCAGGTCTTCGATCGTGACCAGACCAGCGACTCCGCCGTACTCATCGATGACGATGCGCATGTGCTGCTTCTCGCGCTGCATCTCACGCAGCAACTCGGCCACCTTCTTCGTCTCAGGAACGAAGGCCGCCGGCCTCTGAATCTGAGCGACGGTTCGCACGCCCGCCTCGATATCCAGCACCTTCAGCAGGTCATGGGCAAAGGCGATCCCGGTAATCCGGTCCAGCGAGTCGGAGTACACCGGAACCCGCGAGAATGCGTGCTCGTTGATCTCCGCCGTAAACTCCCGCAGCGTCAGCGTGCCCGGAACAGCGAAGATCTCCGGCCGCGGCGTCATCACCTCGCGAACCACCTTGTCGCCGAACTCCACCACCGAGCGGACCAGCTCGCGATCCGACTCCTCCAGAATTCCTTCTTCCTCACCCGCCTCCAGCAGAGCGTCCATCGCCTCGGAGGGCCGCTCCTCCTCAGTCGCATCCTCCGGCTCGGCCAGCGCCGCGATGGAGAGCAGAAGCTGCAACACGATCGTGACTGGAAGAATCAGGTAGAAGAACACCTGCAGCAGCAGCGTAATCCGCCGGATCCAGAAACCTTCCGTCCGTGCGAAGAGAATCTGGGGAATCAGGCGATCGCAGACCAGAATCAGCAGGATCAGCTCCGCCACGGCGCGCGCGACTGCGCCTCCGCTCGGAATCTCGATGTGCCCGCTGGTCACCTGGTAGAGATGCAGCCCCCAGAACAGCGACATCGCCGCCAGCGAGAGCTGCCGCAGTACCGAGGCGGAAAGAGCGATCGACTCCCGGCCCAGACGCAGCCGAGGCTCCATCGTCTCCACCCAGGAATCGATATTGTCCTGATACTCGCGGGCGAGAAACTTTCCCATCTCCGAGTACACGCGGTCGATGTAGGAGGCCAGCGCCAGCATCAGCAACAGCGCGGCCAGCGTCACACTATAGACGACGTTCATCCAGGTCATCGGGCGCGCCTCCCTGCCGCTGAGGCTGGCCTTCTCCGTGTGGTTCGTATGGATCGCGGCTGCGAAACCCGCTCAATCAACGTTGCCGGAAGCTTCAGCTTCCGGCGCAGCTCCGTCTCACGCGCAGCCATCTCGCCCGAGTCTGTCTCATGGTCCATTCCCGCCAGATGCAGCAGGCCGTGCAGCAGAAGAATCCGGATCTCAGCATTCAGCGAGTGACCGAAGGTCTCCGCCTGGCGCTCGGCCGTCTCCAGCGAGATAGCAAGGTCGCCTGCATGCTGGAGCGCAATCTCCTCCGGGGTCGGGAAGCTCAGGACATCCGTTGCCTTATTTTTGCCGCGAAAGGTTCGGTTCAGCCGGCGGATCTCCGCATCCGAGCTCAACAGAACATCCACCTCGCCCCTTACCCCCACGGCCTCCCGCGCGCGACGGAGAAACCGTGCCAAGCCAGGCGTGGCTGGCGGCATCAGGTTGGGACGTGTACTTGGAGGCTCGATGGTGATCATCGTTCGGCGCGCATAAAGTGCGACGTCAGCAGGGAGGACGCCTGAGATTCACGCCTTCCCTGCTGACGATACTATCTTACTGCTGTTACTGCGGCTTAGCCGCATGCTTGCTCTTGTCGGCCGCCATGCCCGGCTCCGAAAGCACTGACTCGCCCATAGAAAGGGGAAGCTCCTGCTGCGCGCGGTTGTAGCTGTCATAGGCCCGAACGATCCGCTGCACCAGGTGATGCCGCACGACATCGGTGTCTTCGAAGTGACAGAACCGGATGCCCTCGACGCCATCGAGCACGTGCAGAGCCTCCAGCAGGCCGGACTTCTTCGGGTTGGGAAGATCGGTCTGCGTGAGGTCGCCCGTAATGACGGCCTTCGAGTTGTTTCCCAGACGGGTCACGAACATCTTCATCTGTTCGGTGGTGGTGTTCTGCGCCTCATCCATGATGACGAACGCATCGTTCAGCGTGCGCCCTCGCATGAAGGCCAGAGGCGCGACCTCGATGACATTGGTCTCAAGCATCTTGTCGACCTTTGGTGGATCGAGAAGATCATAGAGTGCGTCGTACAGAGGGCGGAGATACGGATCGACCTTCTCCTGGAGAGATCCCGGAAGAAAGCCCAGCCGCTCCCCGGCTTCAACCGCCGGACGGACAAGGACGATGCGGCTTACCTTCTTGGCGAGCAGCGCCGAGACCCCCATGGCCACAGCGAGGTACGTCTTTCCCGTACCCGCAGGCCCCAGCCCGAAGACCATGTCGTGCTGTTCGATCGCCTCGACGTAGCGCCGCTGGTTGATGGAGCGCGGTTGCACGATCCGTTTGGCTCCCGCGGACCGTTGCTTGCTCGAGTCCATCAGCGACTTCAGCGTCGCCGAAGGATCGGTCACAATCATCTTGAGCATCCCGTGCAGCTCCCCGTTGTGCAGGTTGACTCCTGCCTTTCGCAGAGCTTCAAAGTCGGCAAAGACGCGCTCCACCCGTGCAACGCTGTCGGCGTTGCCGGTAACATGAATCGCGTCCGACTTAAGGTCGATCGTCACATGCAGCCCATCTTCCAGCAGGCGTAGGTTTTCGTCGTGAGTTCCGTAGAGCGGTTCGATACCTGGGGTAATCTCGATGGCGTGTTTGATCAAGTGTGCGTCTGACCTCCGTCAGGGGCAGCTGGGTTATCTTCCTGATTGGATACACGGTATAGGAGAGAAGTTGCGAGCCAGTCAAAACGCGCAGGATGGGGTGTCCATCGAGGCGCTGCAACCGGGTTGGCGAAAGTTGCCAATCGTATGCCGAAGATGGGCACAGAGTAGCCCCGATACCCTGCCACGTCAAGCCCGCAACGCGGACTGGATAAATCTGATGAATCTAAAGAAGAAACAGCCGGCACCAGGTTCAGGAGATGGATTGCCCTCTGCTCCCACCCGCTCTCGTCTCCCTTGACCCTGACCTCGATTTTCTCTAAACTTAGAGATTGCAGGGGATGGGTCAGGCTGTGTTTCTGGCCAGCCTGAGGCCTGCATCCCAAATTTCCCCGACAGATTACGGGCAAAAGAGAGTTCAGAATGGCAAATCATATTTCGTCGCTGAAGCGTACACGTCAGACAGAGACCAAGACCGCGATCAATCGCGCTAACAAGAGCAAGCTCCGCGGAAGCCTCCGTTCGCTGCGCGAGGCCATCGCCAAGGGCGACACCAAGACCCTCGGCGCGGCTTACAGCGCCACCGTTTCGGCTCTCGACAAGAGCGTTCAGAAGGGCATCCTCCACAAGAACACCGCCAGCCGCTACAAGGCGCGCCTCAACGCCCGCGTCAAGGCTGTGGTCGCCCCGAAGGCTGCCTAAAACGCTTTCGGAATTCAGATTCATCCACGAAGGTCGGCTCGATGAGCCGGCCTTTCTTGTCATTTCGGCGTATTCTGCCGGGACGAGCCGCTCTCGTGGCTCTCGCCTGGAGCGTAGAGCGTAGGAGGACGCCTCGGTTGCTGGGAGTCGCCCTCAGAAGTCGTTCCGGCCGCGTCCGCTCCTGTTCCCTGCTTAGCTTCTGTTCCCTGCCTATCGGGTGCGGCGGGCACTCCGGAGCCATCCTTCGAAGCTGCCGGTGAAGCCGGAGGCGCATCCTGCGGTGAGGCCGGAGGAGGCGGAGAGACCGTGGAACCTGCAGCCGTCGTATCTGCGCTGCCGGAGGTCGCTGGCGAGACCGGAGCCTCGGTGGAAGAACCAGCCGGGCCGGACGGAGAACTGCTCCCTCCACCGGAAGACAGCAGCAGCGCCGGGTCGCCATCGACCGGCGGGGCGGAGGCCTCGGCAAGCTGTACGGCCTTCCGCTCGTCGGAGGTCAACGGGGGCAGGCTGTAGATCTCGACGGCCTCGTTCCGGACGACCGCCAGGCGCATTCCGTCTGGAGACAATGCATAGTTCTGCCCCGCCCGTGCGATCGGCGCGGCATCGACGCGCAGCAGCTGCCGTCCGCTGTCGGTCTGGTAGACCACGACCGCCTGCCCGTCAAACAGCTCCGGCGTGACCGAGCTCGAGTCGACCAGCGACGACCGCGTCAGCACGCGGCTGAATGCAAAGCGCCCGCTGCCCGGAGCGTAGGAGAAGGTCGGGGAGACGTAGCTCTCCGTCATGTTCTGCTCCCACATCTGCTCGCCGCGCAGATTGAAGGCCCCGACTACCTGCGGCGTATGGCTAAGGTGGCAGCCGAAGGCGATGAATTCGCTGCGGCTGACCAGCATGGGCGACGGCATGCAGGTGGAGTCAAACCCGGCCAGCTCCTTGATCTTCCCACCGTAGCTCCGGAAGTCGAAGCTCCAGTGCTGGCGGCCCTGGTCCAGAATCGCGATATACCCGGCGGAGTTTGCCGGGATGCGTCCGGCAACACGCGAGCGCATCGCTCCGCCGGGCCGCAGATCGATCTCGGCGCCGTTCAGGCTGATCAGACTGAAGAAATTGATCTGAACCGGCTTCTCGTCGGCCTTCGGCTCGTCGCCCACGCTGTCGTCCGGGCGCGGCCGGTCGATCGTCTCCAGGATCATCAGATCGGCGTCAGGAGAGAGAAGAATGCCTCCGATCCTGCGGTCGGTGCGAAGCAGAGGAAGCTGGGCGAAGGCATCGCCTCGGGGGAGATTCACCAGCGGGGCAAACGTCGACAAGGTATCGCGGATTCGCAGCATGAACCTACCGCGGCCCAGGTTCCAAAGATACTGGCCATGGTCATGGGTCCGCCACGAGGTCCGGGCCAGCGTCTTTCCCGATGGCAGCTCCAGCAGTACGGCATCGACCACGCGATCCTGGTCCGCGGCCGGACATTCAGCAAGCCGCTTCAGCAGGCGTTTCGCGCTGTAGGTCAGCAGCAGATGTTTCGGGTCGACGAAATCGACCGTCAGCATCGAGCTACCCGCCAGCATGAACTGCGTCAGGGGAGCCTGGTACCCCAACGGCGCGAGCGGGATGCTCTGCGCCGGCTCCGGCCCCTTCGCCGCGCCGTAGCTCGTCACAAAAACAAGCACTACAGCGAGCAAAAGGCGGCCCGGCGCCTTGCGAAACCGAAGACTCGCGGGGATGATGCAGGGAACTGGCATGACGGGCGACACGTACCCCCGGACAGGGGAGTCTGGCTACTACTCTTTCACAGACGGCCACGGCTCGCCAATGGAAGCATTCGTTCCAATTTCGTCGCCGGGTTTTCGGCCCGGTGATACAACAGACGAGGATTTCAAAAGGAAGAGTGAGGAAAGAGATGAAACAAGAAAAGATGCCACTGCTCTGGTCCATATGCCGGCCTGGAAGCCAGATCGTCTTGGGGGCAGCCGCGGTACTGCTGGCGACAGGAGCCGGCGCACAGACCCAGCAGGCCAAGGCACCTGACAACCAGCCGGCAAAACCTGCGGTGGTCTACAAGCCAATTCCCGGCTTCGATCTCTCCTCTCTGGATACCTCGGTCGACCCCTGCACTGACTTCTACAAGTTCTCCTGCGGCAAGTTCGCAGCCAACCATCCCATCCCCTCCGACCAGCCGGACGTCGATCAGTTCTATGCCCTCTACAACGTCAACACGCAGTCGCTGAATGGCATCCTGGCCAAGGCCGCTACCGGCGGCTCCAGCCGCACCGCGAACGAGCAGAAGATCGGCGACTACTACAAGAGCTGCATGGACACGGACACCATCGAGGCCAAGGGCCTGGCTCCGCTGCAGCCGTTGCTGGACGAGATCAACGCCGTGAACTCTACCTCCGATCTTCCGGCGCTTGCGGGCAAGCTCCAGCGCAACGGCATCGACGTCTTCTTCGGCTACGGCGAGCAGCAGGACTTCAAGGACGCGAGCAAACAGATCGCCTCCATCGACCAGGCCGGTCTGGGGCTCCCCGAGCGCGACTACTACCTCCGCACCGGAGCGAAGGACGAGACCATCCGCAAGCAGTACGTCGAGCATGTCGCCAAGATGTTGACCCTCGCCGGAACTCCCGCCGAAAAGGCGAAGAAGGATGCCGACGCCATCATGGCCTTCGAGATCACACTGGCCAAGGCCTCCATGCCGATCACCGAGCGGCGCGACCCGGAGAAGATTTATCACCTGCAGACTCTCGCGACCTTCAACGAGACCTTCCCCGCCGCCTCATTTGAGACCTTCCGCCAAAACATCCAGTCGCCCGCGATCACCGAGATCAATAACACTAATCCGGAGTTCGTCTCGACGATGGTCAACACAGTTCAGGACACGGACATCGACACCCTGAAGGCGTACATGCGCTACCACCTTCTGACCGGTTCAGCCAATCGCTTACCCAAGCGGTTCGATGACGAGAACTTCAACTTCTACGGCCGCGCCCTCACCGGTCAGCCGGAGCAAAGCGCGCGCTGGAAGCGCTGCTCGAGCGCCGTCAACGGCGCGCTGGGCGAGGCTCTCGGCGAGGTCTACGTCTCTCAGTACTTCGCCGGCGACAGCAAGACCAAGATGCTCGAGATGGTGCACGACATCGAGAGCGCGATGGGTCGCGACCTCGACCAGCTCGACTGGATGTCGGATACCACCAAGACAAAGGCCAAGGAAAAGCTCCACGCAGTCGCCAACAAGATCGGCTACCCGGACAAGTGGCGCGACTACACGAAGCTCGAGGTCAAGCCCGACGACGCGCTCGGCAACAAGTTCCGCGGCACGGCCTTCGAAAACGACCGTCAGCTCAACAAAATCGGGCAGCCCGTCGATCACAATGAGTGGGGCATGACTCCGCCTACCGTCAACGCCTACTACGACCCCAGCATGAACGACATCAACTTCCCTGCCGGGATTCTGCAACCTTCCTTCTACGACCGGTCGCAGGATGACGCGGTGAACTATGGCCACATCGGCGCCGTCATCGGCCACGAACTGACCCACGGCTTCGACGATCAGGGTCGCAAGTTCGATGCCAAGGGCAACATGACGGACTGGTGGACCCCGGAGGACGCGAAGAAGTTCGAGACCCGCACGGACTGCCTGGTGAATGAATACGGCTCGTTTACCGCCGTGGATGACATCAAGGTGAACGGCAAACTTACTCTTGGTGAAAACACTGCTGACAACGGCGGCCTGGTGCTGGCCTACCTTGCCTATCTTGAGCGAGCCAAGACCAACAAGGTCGATCTGAACGCGAA
>DATHJA010000214.1:0-10842 GCA_035316475.1 Edaphobacter sp.
AGCTCGTCCTTCACACTGCGGGCGAGCCGTTCAGGGGTGTATTCGCTGCTGCGGAGAGCGCCGAGGGTCGCGGGAAGTGAGTTCGCCATGGTGCAAGTATAGATGTTCCGGTGGAGACGAAGGGCTCACGGAAGCTGATTCCCGAACGGTATACCCTGCACTCTGAAGCCGCTGACGAATGAGGAATTTATCGACTGAGGTCTTCCCGCAGGGCCTCCATCTCGGCCAGCGCGTGCTGGTTTCCGGTGCGGTTGGCAGCGGCGATGCCGCTGTGCAGCCGCTCGAGCGCCTCTTCGGTGCGGCCCTGCTTGGCCAGCGTCTGGGCCGCCATCTGGTAACCGGGCACGTAGTCGGGATTGTGCTGGATGAGAGTAGAGAACTCGGCGAGCGCGGCGTCGATGTTTCCCTCCGACAGATGCGCCATCGCGAGACCGTAGCGGGCGAAGGCGTCGGAGGGGTTCTGCTCGAGGACCTGGTTGAGGAGAGCAATTCTGTCCATAGGATCGATGGTGCGATGCGGGGCGGCAGGTTGGCAAGCCGCTTGAAGATTTACACTGAAAGGAATGAGCGAAGTCGTTTTGGCAAGAACTGTGACTGAGTCGCAGTCGGAGCGCAGTGAGATTATCTTTCCCGCAGATGCCAACGCGCTGGGAAATCTATTTGGCGGGCGATTGATGCAGTACATCGACCTGGTTGGCGCTATGGCGGCCAGCCGGCACGCAAGGGCCATTACGGTGACGGCGAGTATGGATCACCTGGACTTCGTCGCCCCGGTTCGCGTGGGCGATCTGCTGATCCTGAAGGCCAGCGTCAACCGTGCTTACAGGACCTCGATGGAGGTTGGAGTGAAGGCGATGGTGGAGGATGTTCGCCACAATCGTATGCGTCATGTCTCGTCGGCCTATCTGACGTATGTGGCGGTGGATAAGGATGGAAGCAGGCTTGTAGTTCCGCAGGTGATTCCTGAGACCGAGCACCAGAAGCGCCGCTATGAAGACGCAGGCCGACGGCGCGAGATGCGTGCGGGAGAGACCCAGCGCAAAAAAGAGATACGTGCCGCCCTCGGCGACGAGTGGCACGTTTAAGCTGTACCGGCATAGAGCCGAGCGAGATCGGAGAACAGTTATGGGACATATGGGAGCAGGAGCCCCGCAGCCGCAGCCGCTGCCAGGTGTAGCGCACGTTGTAGCGGTTGGCAGTGGCAAGGGTGGTGTCGGCAAGACCACCGTGGCAGTCAATCTATCCGTTGCGCTGGCGAAGCTGGGATACAAGGTCGGGCTGATCGACGCCGATATCTATGGCCCGAATGTGCCGACGATGCTGGGCGCGACGCGGCAGCCGAACATCGTGGGCGAGAACCGCATCGAGCCCATCCTCGCGCACGGGGTGAAGTTCATCTCCATCGGGCTGATCTCACCGGGCGACAAACCGATGATGATGCGCGGACCGATGCTGCACCAGATCATCCGGCAGTTCCTGCAGCAGGTGGAGTGGGGCGAGCTGGACTTCCTGATCATCGATCTTCCTCCAGGAACCGGCGATGTGGTGATCTCTCTGGTCCAGACGGTTGCGTTGACTGGCGCGATTGTGGTCTCGACGGGATCGAATGTGGCCCTCGAGGACGCCCGCAAGGCGCTCGAGATGTTCCATCAGGTGAAGGTCGAAGTGCTGGGGATGGTCGAGAACATGTCGCAGATGACGCTGCCCACGGGAGAGGTCATCGACGTCTTCGGCGCCGGTGGAACGGAGCGTACGGCGGCGCAGTTCGGTCTGGACTTTCTGGGCGCGCTCGAACTGAACCCGTCGATCCGCGAGGGCGGGGATAAAGGATTGCCGGTCGCGCTCGCCGGTCCGGAGTCGAAGCTGGCGGCGGAGTTCTATACGGTCGCCCGGCGTGTGGCCGACAAGGCAAAAGAGGTTGCGTCTAAAAGTGAGGATGTCTTCGAGATCAGCTAGGGAGATCAGCCAGGGAGATCAGCCAGGATCTCCCCTGCGTTAGCTTGACGCGAAGGGTAGACTGATTTCAACCGGGGAGGGCATGATGGCGGATGCATGGCGGATTACGACGCGGCAACGAGCCATCCTGACTGCCATCATCGAGAGTTACATCGAGACCGGGGAACCGGTGGGTTCGGGCACGATTGCGCGGCTGCAGAGCCGCGAGACTTCGGGAATGAGCTCCGCGACGATACGCAATGAGATGGCCGAGCTTGCCGAGGCTGGACTTCTGGAGCAGCCCCATACCTCCGCGGGTCGCGTTCCCACGGCCCAGGCGTTCCGCATGTACGTGGAACAGTTGAGCGGCGGGGCGCATCCGCGGATCGATGCGAAGCGTCTTCCGGCGAGGTCGCGTCAGCAGATCGATTCGAGCTTCGTTGGAGTCGCAGGAACGCAGGCGGTTCTGGAACGCACGTCGCATGTTCTGGCCGCGCTCTCCAGCGGCGTCGGCGTGGCGGTCGCGACCGCGACCGAGGGCGATCTGCTGGAACATGTGCACTTTTCGCGGTTGGCCCCGGCGAGCGTTCTGGCGGTTGTGGTCACGCGCTCAGGCATCGTTCGCGACCGCGTGCTTACTCTG
This sequence comes from Edaphobacter sp., assembly GCA_035316475.1. Lineage (GTDB taxonomy): Bacteria > Acidobacteriota > Terriglobia > Terriglobales > Acidobacteriaceae > Edaphobacter. The sequence continues at coordinate 2,579 of DATHJA010000214.1, forward strand.
GACCGCGACCTGACGCTGGTGGAGCTTCAAACTGCAGCCAACTTCCTGAATGAGAACTTCCGCGGCTGGAGCATCGAGCAGGTGCGCTCGGAGCTGGCCAGGCTGGTGGAGCGGGAGCGAAATGAGTACCAGCATCTGCTGAATGCGGTGCAGCAGCTGTGGGTGAAGGCGGTTCCCGACAGTGAGGCCTCCGTCCCTTCGGTGTACGTGGAAGGTGTTGCGAATCTGGTGGATGCGAATGTGGACGGCGAGCAGCTGCGCGAGATGCTGATCGCACTCGAGGCCAAGCAACGTCTGGTAGACCTGCTGAGCGCCTACATCGACGCCAGCCAGCAGAGCGTGCGCGTGATCTTCGAGTTGGAGCAGCAGGCTCCGGAGATGGCCGGCCTGGTCTTGATCGCTGCTCCGGCCAGGATGGGGGGCGAGAGCAGGGGGACGATCGGGGTGATCGGCTCCAAGCGGATGGACTATGAGAACACGATGAACGCGGTGAGCTATCTGTCTCGTGTCTTCGACCGCATTCTTCCGCATTCGAACGAATAACAAAGGGTCTTGAGCCGGGTTCCGGCGTCTGCCGCCAAGGTTTCGCCGGGATTTGCCCGATCGGCGATAATAGAAGAGGAAATTCTATGAGGAGACATAATTCCATGCAGGACGAGACGACTGTACAGGCCGTACAGGAGGGTGAAGTTGTCACCAGCCCTTCGGGAGAGCCGGTGCAGGACGCAGCTTCGGCGCAGGCTGAGCTGGAGCAGGTGAAGGGTGAGCGCGACCAGCTGCTGGACCGGCTGGCGCGGCTGCAGGCGGAGTTCGACAACGCCCGCAAGCGCGAGGCCAAGGAGCGGCAGGACGTGCGCGATTACACAATCTCTGGCACGGTCGAGCCGTTTCTGAGCGTGATGGACAACTTTCAGCTTGCGCTGAAGTCGGATGGTTCGGCCGAGCAGCTTCGCGCTGGGGTGGAGCTGATTCTAAAGCAGATGGAAGACGCTCTGCGCGGCCTGAACGTGGTTCCGGTCGAGAGCGTCGGGGCGCAGTTCGACCCCCGGGTGCACGAGGCGCTGGGAAGCGTTGAAACCAAGGAGTTCCCCGATCATCAAGTACTGGAAGAGATCCGGCGAGGGTACAAAGTCCGCGAGAAGTTATTGCGGCCGGCGCTGGTGAGGATTGCCGTGAATCCGGCGGTAGTCAGCGATTAGGTTGAAAGTTTCGTAGAAGGTAGTTGAAGGATGAGTGCGACGGCAAACGTGACTAAAGTTGATTTCTATGAAGTGCTGACTGTCTCTCGGGACGCCTCCGATCAGGAGTTGAAGACGGCGTATCGGAAGCTGGCGATGCAGTATCACCCGGACCGCAACCCGGGCGATGCGGCTGCCGAGGAGAAGTTCAAGGAGTGCAGCGAGGCCTACCAGGTCCTGAGCGATCCCGATAAAAGGGCCGCCTACGACCGTTACGGCCATGCGGCGTTCAATGGTAGCTCGAGCGGCGCGGGCGCGGGACCGTTTGGCGGTGGTGGCTTCGGCAACGCGCAGGACCTCGGGGACATCTTCGGCGACCTGTTCGGCGAGATGTTCAACATGGGCGGCTCCGCGCGTGGAGGCAAGGCCTCGCGGGCGCAGAGGGGACGCGACCTGCGCTACGACCTTACGCTCGAGTTCGAAGAGGCTGTCTTCGGCGTGGAGCACGAGATCAAGATCCGCCGCAGCGAGACCTGCACCGACTGCCACGGCACCGGCGCGGCTCGCGGCAAGCAGCCGGTGACCTGCACCCAGTGCGGCGGCCGAGGACAGCAGAGGTACCAGCAGGGCTTCTTCTCAGTAGCCAGAACCTGCTCGGTGTGCGGCGGTACGGGAACGCTGATCGTCGATCCGTGCGCGACCTGCCACGGCGAGACGAGGGTTCCGAGCGAGCACAAGATCCTGGTGAAGGTTCCCGCGGGCGTCGAGCAGGACACCCGCATCCGCTACCAGGGCGAGGGCGAGGCGGGCCGGTTCGACGGACCGTCGGGCGACCTCTACGTCGTCCTGAACGTGAAGGCGCACAAGTTCTTCGAGCGCGATGGCGATGACCTGCACTGCGTGATGCCGATCTCGTTCCCGCAGGCGTCGCTGGGGACGGAGCTGGAGATCCAGACGCTGGAGGGCATCGAGACCATCAAGGTTCCCGAGGGCACGCAGAGCGGACGCGAGTTCAAGCTGCGCGGCAAGGGCGTTCCGCACCTGAACGAGCGCGGCAAGGGCGACCTGATCGTCGAGATCCGGGTGCAGACGCCGGGCAAGCTGACCAAGCAACAGAGGGAGCTGCTGCGCCAGCTCGCAGAGACCATGCAGGTGGAGAACACGCCGACCTCGCGAGGGATCTTCGAGAAGGTGAAGGAGATGTTCAACTAACCCCTCCCTCTACTTTTTTGTGCAAAGTCTTCGAAACAGATGATTTAGGTCCGGACCTCTGGTTTTTGAGTGTTTGGACCGATAGGAATGAAAAGAGGCCCCAGGAGCTCCCGGGGCCTCTTTTGCGCCTGAATTAAGCATAGCAGGGGGAATGGGTCGGATCGGCAGATTTATTCCCTTTGTTTTGTTTGGTTTGTGTGGGTTTTGGCTTGACAGGTAGTGGGGTGGAACCGCAGGTCCCTCGACTTCGCTCGGGATGACACCTTGCTTCGCTGGCTTTCGAGGCAGTGCCTCCTGTGGAAGTTCCTGAAGAAAACGTGTCCAGCGCCGATGACACGTGGGATGGACGCGGCGTCTTAGATGGAAATGCAGGTGGCGGTTTTGCTTGTTTGTGGAGTATTTTGGGGGCGCTATGAGTTTGATCTGGGTGTTTGCGACTTATACAACAGTTGCTGCATCGAATATCTGATAATTTGATAGAAGGACACTCAATGGCAAACGACTTCGTAAGTGTAATCAAGCCGACAGCAAAGAATTCCGAGGGTAGCGAGGGTACGGACGGCAAGCGGCCAGTTCCGGTTTTGCCGGTCCGCGATACGGTCCTCTTTCCCCATGCAGTGCTTCCTTTAACCGTTGGACGGGAGAGCTCGATCCAACTGATTCAGTCGCTGGGCGAGGAGAAATCGATCCTGGTGGTGGCGCAGCGGGATGCCCGTCAGGACACTCCGCAGGGAACAGATCTATACGCCGTAGGAACGCGAGCGACGGTTCACAAGGTTGTGAAGATGCCCAACCAGAGTCTCTTTGTGTTTACAGAGGGCAATGAGCGAGTACATCTGGGTGAGTTCACGCAGCTGACTCCGTTTATGACGGCAGAGTTCGAGGTGATTCCGGAGACCGAGCCGGAGAAGACGCCGGAGACCGAGGCGCTGCAGCGGAATGTGGTGAGTCAGTTCCAGCAGATTGTGACTTCGTCGCCGACCTTGTCGGACGACCTGCAGACGATTGCGATCAATATCGACGAGCCGGGACGTCTGGCGGACTTTATCGCCTCGTCGCTTCCGTTTTTGACGACTACCGACAAGCAGGAGCTGCTGGAGACGCCGGATATCACCAAGCGTCTGGAGCGCATCAACCAGCTTCTGGCCAAGGAGCTGGAGGTCCAGCAGCTGCGGAACAAGATCCAGACCGAGGTGCAGGACTCGGTGCAGCAGTCGCAGAGGGACTACTACCTGCGCGAGCAGCTGAAGGCGATCCAGAAGGAGCTGGGCGATGTGGACGAGTCGCAGAAAGATATCGCCGAGCTGAAGGAGAAGATCGAAGCTGCCGGGATGCCGGATGAGGTGAAGAAGGACGCTTTGAAGGAGCTTAGCCGCCTGAGCCGTATGAACGCGATGGCCGCCGACTACAGCCTGACGCGGAACTACGTGGAGTGGCTGGCGGTGTTGCCGTGGGCGAAGAGCTCGGCCGGCGCGGTGGACATCAAGAAGGCGAAGGAGATTCTGGATACGGATCACTATGGCCTGAAGAAGGTGAAGGACCGCATTTTGGACTACCTCTCGGTACGGCGATTGAAGCCGGATATGAAGGGACCGATTCTGTGCTTTGTCGGGCCTCCGGGCGTGGGTAAGACCTCGCTGGGGCGGTCGATTGCAAAAGCATTAGACCGGAAGTTCTCGCGCATCTCGCTGGGCGGCATGCACGACGAGGCGGAGATCCGCGGGCACCGGAGAACCTACATCGGCGCGTTGCCGGGACAGATTATCCAACACCTGAAGAGGGTGGAGGTGAACGACCCGGTCTTCATGCTGGATGAGATCGACAAGCTGGGGCGCGACTTCCGGGGCGATCCGGCGAGCGCGTTGCTCGAGACACTGGACCCGGAGCAGAACAACACGTTCCGCGACAACTATCTGGATCAGCCGTTCGATCTGAGCAAGGTTCTGTTCATCTGCACGGCGAACCAGCTGGACACGATTCCAGGACCTTTGCTGGACCGTATGGAGATCATCGAGCTGACCGGTTATACCGAGGAAGAGAAGGTCAATATCGCCGTGCGGTATCTTGTGCCGCGGCAGTTGAAGGAGAACGGTGTTGAACAGGAGATGATCGAGTTCCCGACGGCGAGTGTGGCGCTGGTAGCGCGGCACTATACGCGTGAGGCCGGCGTGCGCAAGTTGGAACAGCAGATCGGCACGGTGGTCCGCAAGGTGGCTCGCAAGATTGCCGAGGGCGCGACGGAGAAGACCACGATCACGCCTGAGGTGATTCACGAGTTTCTGGGCGGCATCAAGGTCCGCGTGGATACGGAGATCGCGGAGCGGACGAAGCGGGCCGGTGTTGCTGTCGGGCTGGCGTGGACTCCAGCGGGCGGTGACGTGCTCTTCATTGAAGCGAACAAGATGAAGGGCAAGGGTGGCTTCACGATCACCGGCCAGATTGGCGATGTGATGAAGGAGAGCATGCAGGCCGCGTTGACCTGGGTGCGCTCGAACGCTGGAAAGTTCGGGCTGGAGGAGGACTTCACGAAGGACACGGATATTCATATCCATGTTCCGGCGGGAGCGATTCCGAAGGACGGGCCTTCGGCGGGCGTCACGATGGCGACGGCGCTGGTGAGTCTGTTGACGGATACACCGGTGCATCCGCTGACCGCCATGACGGGCGAGATTACGCTGAGCGGCAACGTGCTGCCGGTGGGAGGCATCAAGGAAAAGTTCCTTGCGGCCAAACGCGCGGGAGTGCGGGACGTGGTTCTTCCGCTGGAGTGCAAGACGCAGGTGGACGAAGACCTGACGCCGGATCAGATTGAAGGCGTGAAGATCCACTATGCCACGCGCATTGAAGAGGTGCTGGCGGTGACGTTGCCGAAGACGGTGCAGGAAGAGGCCGAGGACGAGGCGGTTCGCGAAGAGGTGCTTCACGCTTCGGCGTAATCGACAGCAGCAGGGAATTCGGGGCGGTTCGGTTTTTCCGGACCGCCCTTTTGTTTTGGGGAGTACGCGCAGAGATGATGACGATTGGACATTCAACGCTGAGCATTGAGGCGTTTCTGCGAGCGCTTACGGAGAACGGTGTGGAGATGCTGGTGGATGTGCGGAGGTTTCCGGGGTCGCGGCGGCATCCGCAGTTCTCGCAGGCGACATTGTTTCGGTCAGTGGAGGACGTGGGGATTCGCGGAGTGTGGCGCGAGGGACTGGGAGGGCGAAGGCAGACGACGCTTGATAGCGTGAATACGGGGTGGAGGAACGAGAGCTTTCGCGGGTATGCGGACTATATGCAGACGGCGGCGTTTGGCGCTGAGATCGACTGGCTGGTGGGGCTGCCGGAGATCGACAGGACGGTGGTGATGTGCGCGGAGGCGGTGCCGTGGCGGTGTCATCGGTCGCTGATTGCGGATGCCGTGATGGCGCGTGGGGTGCCGGTGGAGGATGTGTTCGTGAAGCCGGATGGAGCGAGCGAGCGGAGGCCGCACGAGATGACGGCGTTTGCGAAGGTGCGCGAGGGAAAGGTGTGGTATCCGGGGGAGCCGGTGCTGTTTTAGGAGATGGCGGGATGAAGAAGGCTGGCGCGAAGCGAGGTGGGCTGAAGAAGATTCCGCGGTCGATGCCGGCGGCGGGAAAAGATCCAAAGGGTGGACTGACGGATGTGGGGAGAGAGTTTTATCGTCTGACGCAAGGGGCTGACTTGAAGCCCGGAGTCAAGGGGCCGGCCGATACTCCAGAGAAGATGCGGCGCAAAGGATCTTTTCTGACGAGGATGTTTACGAATCCGAGCGGGCCAATGATTAAGAACGGCAAGCCGACGCGCCTGGCTCTCTGTGCGCAGGCATGGGGAGAGCCGGTTCCGAAGACGGTGGAAGAGGCGTATGCGCTGGCTGCAGAGGGAAGGAAGCTGCTGGAGAGATATCGCGCTGCGAAGAAGGATGTAGGGATGAAGCGCGGCTAGACTTTATCGGGTAGTGCGGCGGGGTGCGTGGATTCGGGCGTCGTAGATCTTCATCTGCTGGGTGACGAGGTCGTTGGCTTTGAGGATGGCCTTCTGGGTGGTGTCGTCGAGCTGATCCCAGGTTCTGAAGGTGGAGGTCTGCTGGACGGAGGAGGGGTCGATCTCTCCGCTCTGATCGACCATGGCGGCGTTGAGAAGCTGAACCGATTTCTGGTTGGGGTCGACGAGGATCTGGCGGACGCGGTAGCCGATGTCGACGCAGGCGTCGAGGTGGTTGGCGTCGCCCTGTCCCCAGCTGACCAGGTTGGCGCGGCAGGCCTTGAGGGTCTTGTAGAGCGTGAAGGTGGTGAGGGTATAGCTGCCCCGGTTCTGGAAGTCGGGATAGTTGCGGCTGAGCCAGTCGGAGGAGGTGACGTCGGGGATGTAGATCTCGATGTCGTGGTCGGAGGAGACGAGGAGGGGAGTGGTCCACTGCTGAGTCTCGTCGAGGACCTGCACGGGTTTGCCGAAGGGGCCTCGCTGGACGACCTGCTGGCCGAAGCTGGTGATGGGGAGAAGCAGGAGGAACAGGGAAGCGGCTCGGAAGCGGTGCAGACTCATGTCGATCACTCTGGTTCAAATATATAGACGCGGTCGGGCGGGGGATAGGGGAATCGCCTGTGATGTTTTGCAGGGTTGAGCCGTCCAAACTGCGGGCTCGCGTATTCTTCTTGAGGTATGCAGGTGAGAGTTCTTTATTTCGGGATATTGAAGGATATTGTTGGGCGCCGTTTCTCGGATATGGACCTGCCGGAGGGCTTGTCGGTGGCGGAGCTGGTGGAGCGCCATGAGAGGGAGAAAGAGGGCTCGGCGAAGGTTTGGAGCTCGATTGCGGTTGCGGTGAACCAGCAGTATGCGAAGCCGGAGGATGTTCTGCACGATGGCGATGAGGTGGCTCTGCTGCCTCCGGTGAGCGGAGGGCTGCGGTGAGAGTGGAGATTGTGGACGGGGTGATTCCGGCGGCAGAGATTGTGGCCGGGCTGAAGGCGGGCGCGGATGGCGCGGTGTGCGTCTTCGACGGGATTGTGCGGGACAATACACGCGGGCGGAAGACGCTGCACCTGGACTACGAGGCGTATCGCGAGATGGCGCTGGAGCAGATGAGATCGCTTGCGAATGAGGCGGTGGTGAAGTTCGGCGTGCGCGATGTGGCTCTGGTGCATCGGCTGGGTCGGCTGGTGGTGGGAGAGACGAGCGTGCTGGTGGTGGTGGCCTCGGCGCATCGTGGCGCGGCGTTCGAGGCTTGTCGGTGGCTGATCGATACGCTGAAGCGGACGGTGCCGATCTGGAAGAAGGAACAGTTTGTGGATGGGGCAATTTGGGCCGATGGGGAGCCTTTCCCTGAAGGTATGGGCGCTGCTCAGGCGTCTGGGACGGTACGGCAATCGGCCGATGGCGAGCCGTTTCCTGACGAGATCGTTCCGGGTGGTCGCGCGTGATGCGAGTGGTTGGAGTGGTGCTTGGGGGCGCGCTTCTGCTGCAGGCTCCGATTGTAAGGCGGCCACCGATGCAGCCGGTGGAGCCGGATGCGGATCAACAGCAGCAGCCTGTGCCGCCTGCGCGAGAAGGGCAGGTTCCGACGATTCGGGTGGAGTCGCGGCTGGTGAATGTGGCGGTGAATGTGGCCGATCAGAATGGAGCACCTATCGGCGGCCTGGGCAGGGACGACTTCGAAATTCTGGAGGATGGAAAGCCGCAGAAGATCGCGTACTTCGAGAAGGAGTCAGTCGCACCACTCTCGATTGTACTGGCGATCGATGCGAGCATGAGTGTGTTTCAGGATGAGCGGCTGGAGAAGAATGCGGCGAAGCACTTCGTGAATGCTCTGCTGCGCGATCAGGATGAGCTGGACCTGATGGATTTTTCCGACACGGTGCGGGAGATCGT
>DATHJA010000215.1:0-4321 GCA_035316475.1 Edaphobacter sp.
CGCGGCGGCTCTGTTCCCGTTCTTTGCCCTGCCGCACGCTCCTGCACGTACATTCATCCTCGTGGCCTGCTACATCCTCATCCCTCTGCTCATCATCGTGAAGCACTCTCAGAACATCCGGCGTCTCCTCTCCGGCACCGAGCACCGCTTCGGTTCGCGAAAGGTGGCTGCTTGAGCCGCATCACCGTTCTAGGAGCCGGGGCCTGGGGAACAGCATTGGCCATCTCGCTTGCGCGCCGCGGCGGACATCGCCTCTGCCTGTGGGCTCATACTTCCTCCCTGGCCGAGCAGCTTCACGAGAGCGGCGAGAACCTAACTTATCTCCCAGGCTTCATCCTTCCCGTCGACGTCCACGTCACCAGCGATCTTCCCGAGGCCATCTTCGAAGCCGACATCATCGTCAGCGTCGTGCCCTCGCAGCATCTGCGCTCCGTCATCTCGCACATTGCGCCCTTGCTGACTCCCCACCAGATCATCCTCTCGGCCTCGAAGGGCATCGAAGAGACCTCCTACCTTCGGATGTCCCAGGTGATCGCCTCCGTCACCGACAATCCCTGCGCCGTCCTCTCCGGCCCTTCCTTCGCTCAGGAGGTCGCCGCCGCAAGCCCCACAGCGATCGTCGCCGCCGCAAGCGACATCCGCCTCGCCCAGACGATTCAGCGTGAGTTCTCCTCCCCCACTCTGCGCCTCTACACCAACGACGATGTCACCGGCGTCGAGCTTGGCGGAGCCCTGAAGAACGTCATCGCACTGGCCGCAGGAGTCGTCAAAGGCCTCAATCTCGGCCATAACTCCTCCGCCGCCCTCATCACCCGCGGCATCGCCGAGATGACGCGCCTCGCCATCGCCTGCGGTGGCCGCCGCGCCACCTTGACCGGGCTCTCCGGGGTCGGCGATCTCATCCTCACCTGCACCGGTGAGCTCTCCCGCAACCGCGCCGTCGGCATCGAGCTGGGACGTGGCCGTCAGCTCGACACCATCCTCTCCGGCATGGGCGGCAAGGTCGCCGAAGGCGTCCTCTCCACTGCCGCTGCCCTCGGCCTCGCCGGCCGCTACGGCGTCGAGATGCCCATCACCGAACAGGTGGACGCGATCCTGCACCGGAACAAAGTTCCCGGCGACGCGATCCGCGAGCTGATGTCGCGGCCCGGCCGTGACGAGCACCAATAACCCCCGCACCACGCCTGCGTCCATCCCATCCGCGACAAGGGACTACTCGGCGAACTCCAGTTCCTCTATCAGCGGCGGCTGCACATCGTAGTTGCTGTACCGCACCCACCTCGGACGAACGACAAAATAAACCAGTCCCGGCCAGCTTGCATGCTCTCGCCCCTCCGGCCACGTCGCGTAGTAGATCTGCTTATATTGCTCCAGCTCTTCGCCCTCCGGCAGAAAAGCCTCCCCTTCATACTGCACCGTCTTCTCGCCTTCCCAGCCGATTACCAGAGAAGCTTTCCTGTTCGCCGTAAGGTTCCTGTATTTCCTCGTACTGCTCAGCGTGTCGAAGATAATCTCAAGGTTCTCGCTGACAGCAATCCCCACCAGCGCCGACTGGGGTGTCTTTTCCGGAGAGATGCTCCCCAGTACAGCCAGCTTGCAACCCGAAATAAACTCAAACAGCTCCATCTTCGTCATGCGCCACACAATACACCGCTCTCCTACTGAGCAGCCAGGTCTGCGAACTCCCGCTCCCGCAATCCGATAAACTAGACTACGCATGGCCTTCTCTCTCTTCGGAAAACGTGACAAGCAGGAAACCCCGGAGGAATCTCCGGCACAGCAGGAGACCTCCGCGCCGAAGCTCAACCTCTTCGACCGCATGCGGCAGGCGGTCACCCGCACCCGCGAGTCCCTCTCCGAATCCATCAGCTCCGTCGTAGCCCTTACCCGCGAGATCGATCAGGCCTCGCTCGACGATCTGGAGCCGCGCCTCCTCGCCTCCGATATCGGCAGCGCCACCACCGCCATCATCATGGAGAACCTTCGCCAGCGCGCCCTCCGCACCGGCATCGAAAGCGGTGAGCAGCTTCGCCAGATCCTCAAGACCGAGCTTCGCCAGATCCTCGACGGCGTCGCCCGCCCCATCCAGCATCCTTCCACTCCGCCCGAGGTCATCCTCATGGTCGGGGTCAACGGAACCGGAAAGACCACCACCACCGGCAAGCTCGCCAATCTCTTCCGCTCGCAGGGCCGTAGCGTCCTGCTCTGCGCCGCCGACACCTTCCGCGCCGCCGCCATCGAGCAGCTGGAGATCTGGGCGCAGCGCTCCGACGTTCCCGTCATCAAAACCAAGCAGGGCGGCGACCCTTCAGCCGCGCTCTATGACGCTCTGACCGCCGCGAAGGCCCGCTCCACAGACGTCCTCATCGCCGACACTGCCGGACGCCTGCACACCAAGACCGACCTGATGAAGGAGCTCGACAAGATGCGGCGCACCTGCGAAAAGCTCGTTCCCGGCGCACCGCACCAGACCTTCCTCGTCATGGACGCCACCACCGGTCAGAACGGCCTGCAGCAGGCGCGCCTCTTCACAGAGGCCGCCCGCGTCACCGGCATCGTCCTCACCAAGCTCGACGGCACCGCCAAGGGCGGCATCGTCCTCGCCATCGCCACCGAGCTCAAGCTTCCGGTCTTCTACGCCGGCATCGGCGAAAAGATCGACGACCTCATCCCCTTCGACTCCGCCGCCTTCATCGACTCCCTCGTCGGCTGAGAGTCCGCGTTCTATCCTCTAAAGATGGCATCCCTCGAACTGGAACAGCGCGACACGGATCTCATGTGGCACGCACTTCATCTTGCCGCCGGAACCATCGCGCTCGCCAGCCCCAATCCGCAGGTCGGTTGCGTGATCGTTCGCGACGGCCAAATCCTCGGTGCAGGCGCACACCTCTACGACAACTACGACCACGCCGAGATCGTAGCCCTCAAACAAGCCGCCTCTAGCGGCCTCTCCGTCCAGGGAGCCACCGCCTACGTCACCCTCGAGCCCTGCAGCCATCACGGACGCACCGGCCCCTGCGCCGACGCCCTCATCGCCGCAGGCATCACGCGCGTCGTCGTCGCCACCGCCGACCCCAACCCGCTCGTCGGCGGCCGCGGCATCGAAAGACTCCGGGCCGCAGGCATCGAGGTCACCGTCGGCGTTCTTCAGCACGAAGCGCGCGGCCTCAACGAAGCCTTCGCGCACTTCATCCGGACAAGGCGTCCCTTCGTCACTCTCAAGGCTGCGCTCTCCGCTGACGGTAAGCTTGCTCCCCCGCCCGCATCGCGACTCCCCAACCAGCCGCACTGGCTCACCGGGCCCGCCGCCCGCGATGAGGTTCAGCGCCTTCGCTACGCCTCCGACGCCATCCTCACCGGCATCGGTACCGTGCTCGCCGACGATCCCCTCCTGACCGACCGCACCCAGACTCCGCGACGCAGGCCTCTGCTCCGCGTCGTACTCGATACCCACCTGCGCCTCCCATACACCTCACAGCTTTTCCGCTCCGCTAACCGCGATCTCCTCATCCTCACCAGCGCCTCCTCCCCAACCGGGAAGATCGACGATCTCCGCAAAGACGGCATCGAGGTCGAGATCATCCCCGATCACGCAGGCCGCCTCTCGCTTCCCTCCGTCCTCGAGGTACTCGCCGAACGAAAGATCCTCAGCGTCCTTCTCGAAGCCGGCCCTCACCTCAACGGAGCCTTCCTCAGCCAGGACCTCGTCGACAAGGCCATTCTCTTCCACTCCCAGGCAGAGCTCGGCGATCAGGCCCTTCCCTTCGCCCATGGAGTTGCTTCGCCAGCCGACTTCGAGCAGACGCTCCACCACATCACCCGCGCCACCTTCGGCCCCGACAGCTGTATCACCGGCTACCTTCGCGACCCCTGGCCGGAAATATAACTCCCTGCGCGAACGATACCTCTCCCTGCAAAAGGATTGCGTCTCCCTGAATAGCTCCTCCATCTGCCTTTGCGGAACCAGCATTCTGGCGTCTGGACTTTGCCTGGAGGCACCTTGAAGACGGAACGTATAGCTTCAAAAAAACTTCGCGTCGCAACAACTCTGGCGCTCGCCATCCTCTTCACAACACTCTCTGCCTCCGCAGCCGATGCTCCGAAGAGCCAGCTTATACCGCGCGAGATTCAATCGAAGAACTTCGCAAACAGCAAGATCGGGATCGATCCCGTGCGAAAACTGCTGGTCTATCTTCCGCCTGACTACGACTCCTCCACCCAGCGTTACCCAGTGATCTACTTCTTCCCCAGTCCATTTGACTCCAGCTTCCGCGCCATCTTCGATAAGTCAGGCGCACAAAGCATCCTCGACCACGCCATC
>DATHJA010000216.1:0-2624 GCA_035316475.1 Edaphobacter sp.
CGCTCGAAAAAACGTATCGTCGTAGTGAGATCGATTGCACTTCTTTGTCCGAGATATTGAAAACCGAGACCCGCTTTTGCGGGAGCCGAGACACTCATGACTGACAGACTGTATCCCCCATCGCCTTTTAAGACTTCACTCCTCACCTTCCTCATTCTTCTCTGCTCGGGCCTTGCCGCGGCGCAGACGATCTACTGCGCCTCTGACGATGGCCGGAGAAATTACTGCAGTGCAAACACGCGCGGCGGCGTACAGCTGACCCGGCAGCGCAGCGGTTCGGCCTGCATTCAGGGACGGACCTGGGGATGGGATAACAACGGCATTTGGGTCGACCGTGGCTGCCGCGCCGAGTTCACCACAAGAAACAACGGTGGCGGATGGGGCAATGGGGGGAACAACGGGGGCGGCGGAAACTGGGGAAATAACGGGAACTCAGGAACGATCTACTGCGCCTCCGACGATGGAGGACGCAACTACTGCAGCGCAAACACGCGCGGTGGTGTCCGCCTGACCCGGCAGCGCAGCGGCTCAGCCTGCACCCAGGGACGGACCTGGGGTTATGACAACCGCGGCATCTGGGTCGACCGTGGTTGCCGCGCCGAGTTCACTACAGGAAGCGGTGGCGGATGGGGCAACGGGTGGGGCAATGGAGGCAATGGAGGAGGAAACTGGGGGAACTCAGGAGCAACCTTTACCTGTTCCTCGGACGATGGCCGCCGGCACTCCTGCGGCTTCCCCGGCGGGGTCAACTCCGGCAACGTTATCCTGTCGCGGCAGAGAAGTGGATCCCCCTGCACCCAGGGACAGACCTGGGGTGTCGAGCCGGGTGGGGTCTGGGTCGATCGCGGATGCAGAGCCGACTTTACTCGCCGCTAACGTTCCTCAACCTAACCTGGATTTATCAATGGCTGCTCATTTTAGAGCAGCCATTCGTCTTCTCCAGGGTGATTGTCCACTCGCCTCCTCGTATACTTCGCATAGAGACTGGGCATGAATATCACTCGACGCCGCGGAACGATCGCCATCTTCATCACGCTCGGCGTACTGCTCACCGGCCTCACCGTCTTCCTCAACATCACCTGGATCATGCACAACGAGGGCCACCTGGCCCTCCTCGTACTCGGCATCATTTTCTTCGCCATCCTCGTCGCCGGAGTCGTCCTCAACACCATCTTTCTCGTCCGCGAGGTCCGCCGAAACGAACGTCAGGACTCCTTCCTCAACGCCGTCACCCACGAGCTCAAGACCCCCATCGCCAGCATCCGGCTCTACCTTGAGACCCTTCAGCGGCGCCCCATCGAAGAGGCTCAGCGCCAGCAGTTCTACACCACCATGCTCGCCGACACCGACCGTCTGCTCGCCACTGTCGAACAGGTTCTCAAGGCCGGCCAGCTTGGCCAGCGTCATCGCCAGCAGAGCCGTGTCCTCATCGATCTCGAGCCGCTCGTCGCCGATTGCGTCACCATCACGCTCCAGCGCCACCACCTTTCGCCGGAGAACATCATGCTGGAGCCGGTTCCGGGAGGCATCCATCTCCGGGTCATGGGAATCGCGGAAGACCTCCGCACCGCCATCCTCAATCTACTCGACAACGCGGTCAAATACTCCCCCGAAGGAGTGCATGTGCGCTGCTCGCTTTCGATTACGCACTACACCTGGGCGACCCTGCAAATCACCGACACCGGGCTGGGACTTCCGCCCAACCAGCACAAGCGCATCTTCCGGCGCTTTTACCGCGTTCCCGGCCGCACCATGCTGCGCATCAAGGGAACCGGCCTCGGCCTGTTCCTGGTCCGCAACATCGCGCGCCAGCATGGAGGCAACGCCACCGCCTCAAGCCCAGGCCCCAACCAGGGAACCACGGTCACGCTGACTCTTCCTCTCGCCCCTGCGGCATCAAGCGAGTCTTCCGCGATAACTACAAAGAGCAGACAGCCGGAAGGAGCTGGGGAGAGAGCATGAGCGAACCTCAAAAAACGGGAGAAGCTCCCCTCATCGTCGTCGTCGAAGACGAAGAGCACCTCGCACAGGGACTTCTGTTCAACCTTCAGGCCGAAGGCTACCGCACCCACCACGAGGCCGACGGCGATGCTGCGCTCGAGTATCTGCTGCACCCCGATGCACCCATCGCAGCCGTCGTGCTCGACTGCATGCTTCCCGGCACCGACGGATTCGAGATCGTTCGCACCCTGCGCGAGCAGCAGCACTTCACCCCAGTCCTCCTGCTCACCGCGCGCTCCCGGCCCGAAGATGTGCTCGAAGGCATCGAAGCCGGCGCCGACGACTACCTCTCCAAGCCCTTCGACCTCAACATCCTCCTGGTCCGCATCAAGTCGCTTCTCCGCCGCACAGCGTGGCAACGCAACCAGGCCGCGACCTCCAACGAAGCTCCCCCATCCGGAACACCTGAGCCCTCCGGGCCTCCTCCTGAATATGCCTTCAACCACCGCACCATCCGCTTCGATGAGCTCGAGTTGATTGCCCCGAACCGCACAACGCATCTCACCGTCATGGAGGCGGACCTTCTCCGTTACTTCACCGAGCGCGAAGGACAGATCGTCTCTCGCAAGGAGATCCTCGAGCAGGTCTGGCGTGTCCACGAAGACACCGACACCCGCGCCATC
>DATHJA010000217.1:0-2808 GCA_035316475.1 Edaphobacter sp.
ACCTGGTTCTGGAGTGGGGGCAACGGAGACATGTACCTGCACCTTGTATGCAAGAGAAACGCAAAATTAGGAAAACAATCTCACACAGAGGAACGGATCAGGCGTTGGAGTGAATACCTGAACTCCGACCCAACTTGCCCAGGTATCTCGCACTAAGCCACTTGCGCACCGGCTCGTCGTAAAGTTTCAGGCAGGCATACGCGATCGCAACCGCCGTCACAAACAGCCCCACCCCCACCACCGCCCCGCGAGCCGCCGGAACCTTATCTCTTGTGACCCACGCCGTATAGGTGTAGATCAGCGGGTAGTGCGTAATGTAGAGCGGGTAGGAGATGTCGCCGAAGAACTTGCAGAGCCTGTGCTCGAACCCATCCGTGACGTTGCCGCCCGCGCCCATCGCGACGATGATCGGGAACATCACGATGATCGTGAACGACTCATACAGCCCGTTCTGCCACAGGTGCTCCGGCCCGCCGATCCTGGGAATGCAGAAGAAGACAATCAGCAGAAGGCTGCTCCACACGAAGGCGTTGCGAATATGAATCCGTTTGCCCATGCGCATCAACAGCATGCCGGCGAAGAAGGGAAAGAGCAGGCGAGCAAAGCCGATATGCAACTCCTTCGCGGTAATGCTCCATCCCCCGATAACATCGCCCCTCGGGCCCATCACGGTCAGATGAACCAGCAGACCCGCCGACAGCAGAACCAGCACAGCCAGGGCCTTCTTCGAAAGCTTGCGGAGGCCAACCGCGTAAAGGATGTTCGCAACGTACTCGAAGAACAAAGACCAGGCGGGACCGTTAAGCGGATGCATCTCCTGCCAGCCCCGTATGTCCATCGAAGGCAGCAGCGGAATGAGGGTAAAGCCCACCAGCATCACCAGCAGCATCTTCCACACCGGCGTCGCGGCGATCGGCGAAAACGCCGGGCCGCTCTGGAAGTAAAACAGCGCAGCGCCGATGATGCTGCCCATGATGACCATGGGCTGCAGACGGATCAGGCGCCGCTTGTAGAACTCCCACTGGGTCATCTTTCCCCAGCGATCGTCATAGGCATACGCCACAACGAACCCCGACAGCAGAAAGAAGAAATCCACCGCCAGGTAGCCGTGGTTGAGCTTCTGTTTGAAGGGATTGCCAAAAGAGTACGTCTCGAAGGTATGGAAGATGACGACCAGCATCGCGGCCACGCCGCGCAGGCCGTCGAGGATCTCATAGTGAGGCTTCGTTTGCAGGTATCCGGATCTCTGATTCATAACCGTTCAAAACAGCATACATACAACCATGCTGCTGTGGCTTGAGAGATTCCAGCCATAGGTAAATTGCCGCAGGTCAGCCACTGCTCCATCTGGCTATACTCCCAACTATGCTTCGCATCCTGGCTGCCACTCTTCTCTGCGCTCTCTCCGCGCACGCTCAGCAGTATGATCTCGTCCTCCGCAACGGGCACGTCATTGATCCGAAGAACAACCTTGATGCCACGCGAGATGTAGCCATCCGCAACGGCAAGATCGCCGCCATCGAGCCGTCCATTTCCGCAGCCTCCGCGAAAAAATCCGTCGACATCACCGGCCTCTATCTCACGCCCGGTCTCGTCGATATTCACGAGCACGTCTTCGTCGGCCTTCGTCACGACGCCTGGGGCAACGGCGACCTCTCCGTCCCCGCCGACGTCCTGGCCACACCCAACGGCGTCACCACCATCGCCGATGCCGGCTCCTCCGGCTGGCGCGATTTCCCTGAGTTCCGCCGCCGCATCATCGACACCTCCAAGACGCGCATCTTCGCCTTCCTTAACATCATCGGCGCAGGCATGGCCAACAGCGACGATGTTGCCGAGCAGAATGAGCACGACATGGACCTCGACGCGCTCTCGAAGACCATCGAGCAGAACCGCGACATCATCGTCGGCATCAAGACCGCGCATTGGCAGCAGCCCAACTTCATCTCCGTACAAAAGGCCATCGAGGCAGGCAATCGCAACCATCTTCCCGTCATGGTCGACTTCGGCTGGTTCGACAACAAGTCCTATCAGCAGATGATCTCCACTCTCCTTCGTCCGGGCGACATCAGCACGCACGTCTTCCGCATGCCCGCGCCTCTGCTCACTCCCGAAGTCAAGCCCGCGCCCTACATGCTCGACGCCCGCAGACGCGGCATCAAGTTCGACGTCGGCCACGGCGGCGGTTCCTTCAACTTCGCGCTCGCCGAACCCATGGTGAAGGGCGGCTTCTACCCCGACTCCATCTCCACCGATCTCCACGTCGGCTCCGCCACCGGCGTCATGCTCAACCTGCCCAACGTCATGAGCAAGATTCTCGCGCTCGGCGTACCTCTCAACGAAGTCATCCGTGAATCCACCACCAACCCGGCCACCGAAATCGGACATCCCGAACTCGGCCAGATCTCCGTCGGCGCCATCGCCGACATCGCTGTCCTCCGCGTCGATCACGGTCACTTCGGGTACGCCGATCTCACCGGCGGAAAGGTCGACGGAACTGAGCGCATCGTGCCCGAGATGACCCTCCGCGCCGGTCAGGTCGTCTTCGATCTCAACGCCCGCACCGCCGTTCCCTGGCGCGATGGCCATCTCAAATATGCACCCCGGTAAAAGATAGCTCCGGATCTTACATGCCTAACCCGGCCGGACTTGCAGTAAATTTGGTCTAAGGTCTTTGGTCATGGCGATCCCGCACACTCGCCGGTCCTCTCTCAGCAGAAAAAACCTGCTCCTGTTCCTGCTCGTCTCCGGGATGGCGCACGGACAAATATCTCCTCACTCCACCGCTGCCAGCTCATCCTCTTCGCC
>DATHJA010000218.1:0-4568 GCA_035316475.1 Edaphobacter sp.
CTGGTAGGCGTTCTTTACGCGCCCAAGTCTGGAAAAGAGACGCGCGAAGAGCTGCTGGCCAGCGCAGCGGACGCCAGGGATCGGGCTGCCGAGTATGCCCAGCAGGGTCGCGAGAAGGCTTCGGAGTTCGCCGAGCAGGGCAAGCAGCACATCAATGAATACGCTGATCGCGGCAAAGAGTACTATGACCGCGGCCGCACGCAGTGGTCGCAGTACGTCGAGAAGGGCAAGGGGCTGGTGCAGGAGCAGCAGGGCAAGGTCGCTGCGGCGATCGATGCCGGCAAACAGGCGTATGCCAGCTCGACCCACGCCGAGGAACCCTCCTCCTCGTCGTAGCAGCGAGGTTTGCAGAGGTCTGGCTCCGTAAGGGGCGGGCCTCCGCCTGTGGTCGGGCCCTGGTTTTTGAGGAGAGGCTGCATGATGATCGTTGCAATGTGGCTGGAGGATCCGGGCTCGCTATCGTCCGGCAACTCGCGGCTGTTAATGTTCTTTGTGGCCATGGTTGCGATTGCCATGGTCGCTCAGGCGGCGGTCGTCATTGCGGCCGCGTATGGAGCCTACAAGGCGAGAAAGCAGCTTCTCGGGATCGCCGAAGAGCTCCGGGCGAAGACTCTGCCTGTGATCAGCGACGCCCAGGAGATGGTGCACGAGCTGCGGCCCAAGCTCAACGTTCTTGCCGAAAATCTCGTCGAGACGAGCCACGTCGTTCGTGCGAAGGCGGCCGAGTTCGATGAGACGATCTCGGAGGTCAATCACCGGGCGCGGAACCAGACGGTGCGCGTCGACGACATGGTTACATCCGTTCTGGACACGACCGCGGGAATTGCTTCCTCACTTCATAAGACCGTTACGGCTCCAGCCCGCGAGTTTCATGGCATTATGAACGGCCTGAAGGCCGGCTTCGACGTTTTGACCGGACGCAGGGAGAACCACCGGGCGTCTTCGGCATACTCGGCTTCCGATAACACGGTGCCCGACGCGAATCCGTTCGGCTCCGGCGCGAAGCCGTATCGCGAAGAAAAAGAGCCGCGTCTCTGAGTACGGCGGCTTAGAGGATCCAGCCTCCGCCTACAACCTCATCTTCCCGATAGAAGACCGCCGCCTGGCCGGGGGTGATGGCTCGCTGCGGATCGTCGAAGACGGCGCGGACGAGGTCGTCGCCTGCCCCGATGAGGGTTGCGGGCGCGGGTGTGTGGCGGTGGCGGATCTTTGCCGTGACGCGTAACTCCTGCCCCTCGGCCAGGCCGGGAGTCGAAATCCAGTTCAGCCGGTTGGCGGTCAGCTCGCGGCTCATCAGGCCTTCGTCGGGGCCGACGGTGACTTGGTGCGAGTCCGGGTGGATGCTAAGGACGTAGAGCGGGTTGGGCGAGCTGACGCCGAGGCCCTTGCGCTGGCCGACCGTGAAGCTGTGGATTCCCTGATGGTGGCCAATGACCTCGCCTGAGGTCGTGACGAGTTCGCCCGAGAGGTCAGGCATCTCTTCATTCTGTTCGTCGAGGTAGGCCTTGAGGAAGGTGCTGTAGTCTCCGCCGGGGATGAAGCAGATCTCCTGCGAGTCGGGCTTCTGAGCGACGTAGAGGCCGGAGTCCTGGGCGATCTGGCGGACGGCGGGCTTCTGCATCTCGCCGAGAGGGAAGAGGGTTCGCGAGAGCTGCTCCTGGGTGAGGCCGAAGAGGAAGTAGGTCTGGTCCTTCGTCGTGTCGGCGGGCCGGGAGAGAATCCAGCGTCCGCGGGCCTCGTCGTAGTGATTGCGGGCGTAGTGGCCGGTGGCGATGCAGTCGGCACCGATCTGGCGCGCGGTCAGGAGGAGCTGGTCGAACTTGAGGTGGTTGTTGCAGAGGGTGCAGGGGATCGGCGTGCGTCCGTGCAGGTACTCGTCGACGAAGGGACGGACGACGTCGGCCTCGAAGCGCTCCTGCTGGTTGACGACGTAGTAGGGTATGCCGAGCTGCTCGGCTACGGCGCGGGCGTCGTAGACGTCATCGAGGGAGCAGCAGCGTCCCTGAACGGACTCGGGCATGCCTTCCTTGCCGGCGAGGCGGCGCTGGTTCCAGAGCTGGAGGGTGAGACCGACGAGGTTGTGCCCTTCGGAGCGCAGGATGGCCGCGACGGTCGAGGAGTCAACTCCTCCCGACATGGCGACTGCGATCGTGTTGTTGGGCTCGTGCGGCATCGGTTCTATTTTCTCACCTGGGGGTCCCCCTCCCCCCTATTTTGTGCAAAGTCTTCCATAAACGAGACTTAGGTCTGGACCTCGTTTGAGAGCAGGTATCTCAGCTCCTACTCAGACCACTATCCATTCATAAAAAAGGATCAAGGCCGCGGAACACTCCGCAGCCTTGATCTCTTCTTCGAGTATAACGAATGAGACTAAGCAAATCGGCACACAATAAGTACCTTATTTTGTTGGACTTGAATGGGATAGGAACTTGACAGGAAGATGGTTGTCAGAAGCATCGGAAAATTCATATTGACAATGTACTAGTATACTAATACATTACTTTCCCGTGAAGCCATCAGGTAAATCCGCGAGTCTTGAGTTCGCCTTCCGGCTGGACCATCAAAGCGGTGTCCCCGTGTATCGGCAGCTTATCGACCAGGTCCAGGCTGCGATCGCTACGGGAGCCTTATCGGTGGGCGACCAGCTTCCTACGGTTCGCCGTGTGGCCGTCGATCTGGCCATTAATCCCAATACGGTGGTTCGCGCCTATCGAGAGATGGAGGTTCGCGGCATCCTCGATACCCAGCAGGGCACGGGCACCTTTGTGGCCGAAGGCCGCGTTGAACATTCGAAGGACGAGCGCGAGCGCATGCTTTCGCAACTCGCCACGGAGTTCGTCGCGCGGGCAGGGTCAGCAGGTTTCAAGGTCCATGAGCTTCTCGAAGCTTTGCAGCAGATGTCATCCGAAGTTGAGGGTAAGAGGAGGTAGCCGTGTTCCAACGCAATCCGTTCAGCAATGTCGGTCTTCTGGCTTTCTGTGTATCTCTGTTACTTGGCTTCGCCGCTTCCTATTTCGTCCACTCAGGCGCTCCGCTCTTTGTTGGAGTTCTGGTCGGGATCTACTTCCTGTTTGCCATCAAGGTCGTCGATCAATGGGAGAAGGTAGCTGTACTTCGTTTCGGACGCTATCGCGGTCTGCGGGGTCCGGGTCTTGTCTTCATCATTCCCGTGCTGGAGAGGCTGAGCCGTTTTGTCGATCAACGGGTGCGGGTAACGACTGTCAGTGCAGAATCTACGCTCACTCGCGATACGGTGCCGGTGAATGTCGATGCGATCATCTTCTGGCTGGTGTGGAATGCCGAGAAGGCGATTCTTGAAGTGGAAGACTTTACGCAGGCGATCGGTCTTGGCTCGCAGACTGCTCTCCGCGAGTCCATTGGCCGCCATCAGCTTGCGCAGATGATTACGGAACGCGAGACACTCGGTCGAGAACTCCAGAAGATTCTCGATGAGAAGACGACTCCATGGGGAATTACGGTCCAGTCTGTGGAGATTCGCGATGTGCGCATTCCGCAGTCGCTTGAGAACGCGATGTCGCAGCAGGCCCAAGCGGAACGAGAGCGCCAAGCCCGCGTGATTCTGGGTGACGCGGAGGTCCAGGTCTCCGAGAAGTTCGCCGAAGCCTCTCGCGTTTACGAAGGCAACCCGGGAGCTCTGCATCTTCGTGGGATGAATATGCTTTATGAGTCCATGCGCGAGAAGGGCTCGATGGTGATTGTCCCTTCTTCCGCAATCGAGAGCATGGGGCTTGGAGGAACGCTGGCCATGGCCGCAACCGCCAAACAGGTGTAGTGCGGGCTCCAATCGAAAAGGAGGGTTCACTATGAAGAAGATCTCTATCGTCCTCGGTTGTGCCGTCGCGCTTGCTGGAGTCTCGCTCGAAGCTCAGTCGAGCAAAGCGGCTCCGGTCGGCGTTTGGCGGGGCTTTGCGAATGGTCTGCCCACGGCTACTCTCACGCTCGCCGAGGATGCAGGCGAGATTGGAGGTACGGTTGTCTTCTACGCGATTGACGGCGAATCACGACGCGTTTTTTCCGTAGAGCCTCATACTCTGCTGCATGCGAAGCTTGAAGGGCATACTCTTACTTTCCAGATGAAGCTGGGAGGAGATCGAGCCGGTCTGGCAAGAGTCAGCGTTGCCTTTGGCCCAGATGACAAAGCCATGATTCATTGCCTGGACTGCGGGTCTGACAGTCCGACTGTCGAACTTACCAGGCAAACTGAATAGCGCACTCTTTCGGGGCTTCCCATATTGGCTTAGAGATGCCGAGATGCGGGAAGAGATGAGAAGATGCCTAAAGCAACACCAAACAGGAGATTGCATGATGAAGAAGCTGTATTCGCTCGTCCGGAAGCATGTGCTTGTGCTGGCTGGGGTGATGACCGTTTGCGCCTCGGGCAGTGCTTTGGCCCAGAACAAGGCCATCGACTTTAAGCAGGGCATGCCCTTCAGTGATGGATTCGTCGCGGGTAACACCCTTTATGTCGCCGGGCAGCAGGGGCCGGACGCCAACGGCAAGGTGACCGGGACCGATATTACGCTGCAGACCACGAATGCTATTGCGGC
>DATHJA010000219.1:0-7362 GCA_035316475.1 Edaphobacter sp.
TTTTGAGCCGGACTTTTTGTTTCTGCGTTGCGTTGTGGCTAGGGATTGCTTGGCGTCTGCGGTGTTCCTGCGGTGGGTACGAGTGGCGCGAGCAGGAAGTTGATGCCGATGACGGTGCCGTTGCCCAGCACGCGGTTATAGCCCTTCTTCGTGGAGTAGAGGCCATTAAAGCCGGGGACGTTGTCGTGGTAAATCTGTAGCGGGAGGCCGGCGTTCTGCAGCGCGGCCAGCGCGTAGATCTCCGGGTTCTCGTTGCCCAGGCGCGAGCCGTAGCGCTCAATCTTGAGGGCAAGCAATCCGGCAAAGTCGGGGGCTGAGGCACTGGTACCGACGACACCGTAGAGTCCTCCATCGATGGCGACGACGTCGGAGCTATCAGAGGCCGCGCATGGAGTGACCGCGCCCACCGGGCAGCCTCCCATATGACCGGAAACGTCAGGCACGGTGCGGTAGTTCGAACCAGTGTTCACCAGCCATTGGAAGACCGGCTTCTTGTAATAGATGCTGACGCCGCCGCCTGATCCCCAGATGCCGCCCGTAGCCGGTGTGCCGAAGAAGATGTCGGCGGCGAGCGGATCACCGAAGGCCTGCTCGCTGACGTATTTGGAATCGAGTGAGCCAGAGGTGTAGGTGGTGACCAGATTCGTGCCACCAACTCCGGTGACGTGCGGACTGGAGGCGGGTGTTTCGACCGAGGGCTGGAAGCTGCCGCAGGCACTGGTTGCTGACGGATCAAAGCATGCGAGCGGAGGAGCGTCGAGAGCACCAAGGTCGCCTGAGGACGCGACGAAGGTAATGCCCTGCGCGTTGCCCTGTTTGAAGGTGTCGTCGTAGATGCCGAGGATGTTGGTGAAATCCTGACCATCGTTGTAGGCAGGAGTATAGAAGAGCTCCGCGCCGCCGAAGGACATATTGACGACGTCAGCCTCGTTGCTGTCGATGATGGTGGTCAGAGCGGAGAGGATGTTCGAGTCCGAGAGGTTGGGCACGTTGTAGAGGACGATCCTCGCATTCGGAGCTATGCCTCCGGTCTGCTGCATGTCGAGATGCGTTTCAGTCGAGCCATTAGGATCGTAAGGAGCGCCACCGTTGATGTTAACGGTGCTCATCTTGGGTACAGGCAGCTTTTCGTGCGCGAAGTAGCTCGTCATGTCGGCAGGGTTGAAGTCGCCAGACATCAGCACGCCGATGGTGACTCCCTTGCCGGTGTAGACCTTATAGCTGGGAAATTTGTACGCCTGCTTGAGATCGTCGAACCAGTAGGGGCCTGCGCTGGAGTAGCGATTCAGCGGCGTAGCCAGACGACGGGAGTGCGGCCGCATGCGGATAAAACCCGAGAGTCCGGTGACGACGGCTCCGTTGGCGGTGAGGGTGCCGGGCAGCGAAAGCGGCGTGGCTGCGGCGATGGTCTTCCCGCCGCTGGCGTAGGTGCCGTTGTGAAGCTGCGTGGCGAATGCCTGCTCGACGGCGCTGGCATTGCCGGAGACATGGATACGCTGTTGTGAGATCAGTGTGGTGATGAGCCCGTATGCTTCAAGCTGCTGGCGGACGGCGGCGACAGTCGCGTCGCTGGCGCCGAAGCGTGCTTTGAACTCGGTTGGCTTGATCCACTTGTGATACTTGGGCGAGGAGGAGTCATGCTGCGAGGCGACGAGTGCGGCGAGATCGTCGCGATGAGCAAGAGGAAGGAAGACGTCGAACTCGACGTTCTGGGTTGCGGCGGCGCGCTGGGCAAGAACAGCCTTGTCGGCAGCGTGCGCCAGGGTTGTGGGCAGGACTGCGGCCGAGAGAGTGGCCGCAAAGAAAGCGAGAAAAGTTTTCGCAAATTGCATGAAGAAGCCCTCCAAAATCGTCTGTTGGTTATTCAAGAAGCTGAGTTTTCATCTGGAGCCGCGTACACCCTGAATAGGGCGAGAAGAACTATCCACCCTTGCGCGGAAAAAGACAAGTGGGAATGTAGAAGAAGTTAGCGCAGGTTATGCTTCCATTCCATCCACGACCGTCATTCTAAGGAAAGCAACGCGACGATTCTGAGATGTGAGTTTATTCGCGCGAAAGCGCGAACCGTCTCGCTTAAGGGCACGGCTTTAGCCGTGCCGAAAAGAGCCGCCGCGAAGCGGCTACCGCACGATTCACACAACATGAGTGGAAGCACAAACCATCCACCCGTATCCTATCTATGGCCGTCGCGCAAAATACCTCGACGCAATCCTCGAAGGAGCAGATCCACATGAGCATCAACCTCGAAACCGCACGCCGCATCATCGCCGCAGCCGAAAAGAAGGCTGCTGAAATCGGCCAGCCCATGAACATCGCCGTCGCTGATTCCGGTGGCAACCTTGTCACCCACGTCCGCATGGACAACGCCTGGATCGGCTCCATCGACATCTCTATCAAAAAAGCCTGGACCTCCCGCGCCTTCGACATCACCACCAAAGACCTCGCCGCCAACTCGCAGTCCGGCGACCAGTTTTTCGGCATCCACGCCTCCAACGACGGCAAGGTCATGATCTTCGCCGGTGGCATTCCCCTCAAGAAGGATGGCAAGGTCGTAGGAGCCATCGGAGTCAGCGGAGGATCCGGCGAGCAGGACCACGCCGTAGCCGAGGCCGGAGCCGCCTCCTTCTGAAATCGGCTTGCTGGTGCCCATTCATGCGGCCTCATCGCATGAGTGGGCCTTCGAGCGAAGCTCGAACCGTCTTGCTTCAGGGCGCGGCTTCAGCCGTGCCGCAAAAAGAAACACAAAACAATCCTCCATTCTGCCGAAGGCCGGAGCGGAGCCCGAAGGGCGAAGCGACTGATTGATTTGCGATGCCGGATCGAGCCAAAAAACCTGTCAACCCCCAACCTATACAAAATTTCTCCGCGAATCCCCATAACCAAAACAAACCAAACAGCTTCCTCGATCCGACCGGAACACCGGAAACTTGCCGAATCGCCCACTCCCGTCCACTAAAATAGATAGAGACGAAAGAAGAGGCTGGGGTACTCATCCCGGCCTCTTCTCTTTTCTTTTCAATATCTTGCGTATAAACCACCTGAATAGAAGATCTTACAGAAGATGTCCCAGGCTAACTCCAATGAAATGAATATTTTGCACAAAAACGTGTGGGAAGGGAGAGCCCCGTAACCGCCAGCCCTAACCCAAATGCTTGCTACAATTTCCCTCATCCACCCATGAAAGAGAGACCATGCATACGGTGAGACACTTTACTGCGGCCATTGGTGCATTCTTCCTCTCAGCC
The DNA here is from genome assembly GCA_035316475.1 of Edaphobacter sp. Lineage (GTDB taxonomy): Bacteria > Acidobacteriota > Terriglobia > Terriglobales > Acidobacteriaceae > Edaphobacter. The sequence goes on from DATHJA010000219.1 coordinate 3,246, forward strand.
GCACTGATCATGATTCCAGCCGCGATCGCCCAGTCCCCCCAGCCCGCAGGAAAGAAGAAGATGCCGTCTCAACAGGATCCGCTCTCCGTTCACAACTCCTCCATCGTCATCGACACCCACGCCGACACCCCGCAGCGCTTCGTCGACGAGCACTGGAACTTCACCAACCCTCTCAACGGAGGCATGCTCAACTACGACTCCGCTAAAAAGGGCAATCTCGACGCGCAGTTCTTCTCCATCTGGGTCGACCCCAGCCAGTATCCCGCGCAGAACAGCGCTCGCCGGACCCTCGACCTGATCGACGGCACCCTCGAGCAGGTCCGCCGCGCCCCCGACAAGCTCGCTCTCTGCACCACCTCTGACCAGATCCTCTCCGCGCACAAGCAAGGCAGGTTCGCCGTCCTCATGGGAATCGAAGGCGGCCACTCCATCGAAAACTCCCTCGGGCTCCTCCGCGACTACTACCGCCTCGGCGTCCGCTACATGACCCTCACCTGGTCCAACACCAACGACTGGGCCGACTCCTCCGGAGACATCGACGACCCCGCCGTCCCCCACCACAACGGCCTTACTCCCTTCGGCAAACAGGTCGTCGCCGAGATGAATCGCCTCGGCATGATGGTCGATATCTCCCACGTCTCCGACAAGACCTTCTGGGACGTCATCGAGATCACCAAAGCTCCCGTCATCGCCTCGCACTCCTCCGCCCGCGCCCTAACCCAGGCCCCGCGCAACATGACCGACGACATGCTCCGAGCCGTCGCAAAAAATAATGGCGTCATCATGGTCAACTTCTTCCCCGCCTTCATCGACGAACAGTGGCGCGCCGCCTGGAACGCCTCCAAGCCAGAGCGTGAAAAGGAGCAGGACGCCCTCGAGGCCGAGTACAAAGCCAAGGGCCTGCCCGTCTCCTTCGAAGCCTCCGACAAGATCGATCGCAAGTACGCCGCAAGAATCGGACGGGCGCCGTTCAACTCCCTCATCGACCACTTTGATCACGTCATCAAGGTTGCCGGCATCGACCACGTCGGCATTGGCACCGACTTCGATGGAATCCCGCAGCCGCCCGAGGGAATCGACTCCGCAGCCGACCTGCCCAAAGTCACCCAGGCCCTCATGGCACGCGGCTACACCGCCGACGACATGCACAAGCTCCTCGGCGGCAATCTGCTGCGCGTCTTCGGTGCTGTACAAGCCGCGCAGCAAAAGCCACCAGTCATTGCCCCCGGACAGGGTCAGTAGCTCTTACCCCTTGGTAGCAAGAATACCCAGCTTGTGAATCTGGACCGGGCCATCCAGAAGTTCGTCGGCCTTAGCCATCAGCGCCTTGGCAATCGGACCCGTCAGATGAGCCTCACGCCCGGCCTCGTCCTCGAACGTATCGAAGATCGCGTAGCGTCCGTCGTCCTCTTCGATCGCATACCAGGTCACCGTGCCTGGCTCCTGAGCCGCCATCGCAGCTCCCTGCTTCAGAAAATCTTTCAGCTCTGCCTCTTTTCCGGGCTTCGGCTTAAGCGGAACGTATAGTGCTAACTTCGGCATCGTAATCTCCTCTGCCCGTTGGATGCGCAATGGCTTCCACAGTCACACGCATTCAGATCCATCTGCATCACACTCTTGTAAAGATTTGAACGCCGCCTTCCAGCAGCTCAGCGAATTGCTCCAGCCCTTCGTCTGCGATAGCCTGTTCCATGGAGTCTCGTTACGCATGACGCTTCGCCTTCTTGTACTTGCCCTGACCCTCGGCAGCGGCTCGGCCCTGGCTCAGTCTCAGTCTCAGCCGCCCGCACCTAACCCGCCTCAGTCTCCACCAGCCGCGCAAGCTCCCACGCCCGCGGCGCCTGCTGACGCGCTTCCAGACGATCCCAGCACAGCAAGCCAGGTAAAGCCGCAGGTGACGCCCACCGGCCCCACCGCGGTCATCGACACCTCCATGGGGCGGCTCACCTGCAAGCTCTATGACAAACAGGCTCCTGTCACCGTAGCCAACTTCATCGGCCTCGCCGACGGCTCAAAGGACTGGACCGACCCTAAGACCCTCCAAAAGGTTCATGGTCAGCCCTTCTACAACGGCACCACCTTCCACCGCGTCATCCCCGCCTTCATGATTCAGGGCGGAGACAAGCTCGGCGACGGCCGCGGCGACCCCGGATATCTCTTCCAGGACGAGATCGACCCCACCCTCATCTTCGACGAGCCTGGCCGGCTGGCCATGGCCAACTCCGGCCCCAGCACCAACGGCTCGCAGTTCTTCATCACCGAAGCTCCCGTTCCGCAGCTCAACGGCAAGCACACCATCTTCGGCCAGTGCGACTCCCACACCACCCTTATGGTCGCCACCATCGCTCGAGTACAACGCGACGAGAACGACAAGCCTCTCACTCCGGTCGTCATCAACAAGATCACCATCGTCCGCGACGGCCAGCCCATGCCGCCCGAGCCAGCACCGCCTGCTCCCGCACCGGCCGCCCCCACGGCGCCCACACAATAGCTCTTCGCCCCTCGCACGCTTCGAGAGGGGCCTCACTCACAACGTCCGATCTTCAAAAGGAGAAAACATGGCAAGAAAGCCAGGCACCTACGCAATCTTCAACACGTCCCAGGGAACCATCGTCGCCGAACTCTTCGAGCAGGATGCCCCGGAGACCGTCGCCAACTTCATCGGTCTCGCCGAGGGAACCAAACCGTGGGAGAGCCGCAGCAAGAAGGGCGACAAGCTCTACGACGGAACTGTCTTTCACCGCGTCATCCCCGATTTCATGATCCAGGGCGGAGACCCCGAAGGCACCGGCATGGGCGGCCCCGGCTACAAGTTCGCCGATGAGACCCGCGGTTCGAAGCACGGCTTCCAGGAGAAGGGCAAGCTCGCCATGGCTAACGCCGGCCCCAACACCAACGGCTCGCAGTTCTTCATCACCGTGGCCCCCACCGGTTGGCTCACCGGCAAGCACACCATCTTCGGTGAGGTCGTCGAAGGTTACGATATCGTCGAGAAGATCGCCAAGGTCTCCCGCGACGGCATGGACCGCCCCAAAACTCCAGTCACCCTCGACTCCGTCACCATCGAGCGCGTCGCCTAACCGTAATCGCACCCAAAGTAAAAAGCCCGCTCACTCGAGCGGGCTTTTTACTTTTAACCACCAACTAGCAACTTCCTACGCTACGCCAATCACCGAGCAAAGTTCCTTCACCGCATCCGCGCTCTTGTTCAGCGCAGCCTGCTCGTCCGCAGTCAGCTTGATCTCAATGATCTGCTCCAGCCCCTTCGCTCCCAGCTTGCAAGGCACGCCGACATACAGCCCGGAAATACCATACTCACCCTGTAGATAAGCAGCGCACGGAAGGATCTTCTTCTTGTCCTTCAGAATCGCCTCCACCATCTCCACCGCAGCAGCCGAAGGAGCATAGTAGGCCGAACCCGTCTTCAGGTACTTCACAATCTCCGCGCCCCCATTGGCTGTACGCGTCTCCAGCTCCTTCAAACGAGCAGGCTCAATCAGCTCCGTAATCGGAATACCCGCAACCGTCGAGTAGCGCGACAGCGGCACCATCGTGTCGCCGTGTCCGCCCAACACAAACGCCGTGACGTTCTCGACCGACACCTTCAACTCCTCCGCAATGAACGTGCGGAAGCGCGCTGAATCCAGCACACCAGCCATACCGATCACGCGTTCACGCGGAATCCCCAGCTTCTTGAACGCCGTCTGCGCCATCGCATCCAGCGGGTTCGAAACAATAATGAAGATCGCGTTCGGCGAAGCCGCCAGAGCCTTGCCCGCCACCTCGCTCATGATGTTGAAGTTCGTGTTCAACAAGTCGTCGCGGCTCATGCCCGGCTTGCGCGCGATGCCTGCCGTGATCACCACGATGTCGGAGTTCGCCGTATCTGCATAGTCGTTGGTGCCAATCACCGAGACGTCGCGTTTCTCGATCGGCAGCGCCTCGAGCAGATCCAGTCCTTTGCCCTGAGGCACGCCCTCGACCACATCGATCAACACAACATCCGCAAGCTCCTTCGAAGCGATCCAATGAGCAGCAGTAGCGCCGACATTGCCGGCTCCAACAATAGTGACTTTCTTCCGCATGATGGGTGAACTCTCCAGAAAATTTGGCGTAT
>DATHJA010000220.1:0-2026 GCA_035316475.1 Edaphobacter sp.
ACCGTGCTGAACTGCTCCTTGTCCAGCTTGATCTGCGAGAAATCGACCTCTACGTCGATCAGGTGAGCATCGATTCCATAGACGGCAGCACTGCGGGCCTTAAAAAGCATCGTCGAGCCTGGTATGTCCTTGAGGCAGTTCTAAGTGTTCGCCGAGTATAGCATCGCGATTCAGTGCCTCCTCTCCCACCGAAGAGGCAGAGGTTTCACCTTCATCACGAAAGGATGACGATTCTTCGGGCGGGCCTACAATGATCCTCGTGAACACCAGTCTCTTTGAGCTATTCAAGATCGGCATCGGTCCCTCGAGCTCGCACACCGTCGGCCCCATGCGCGCAGCGCTGCGGTTCGCCGAGTCGCTCGATCAGAAGAGCGAACTCGCCAACGTGGCGCGTGTAACCGTCGATCTCTACGGCTCACTCGCCCTCACTGGCCACGGTCACGGCACCGACCGCGCTATCCTGCTCGGCCTCATGGGTGAAGCGCCGGACACAGTCGACCCCGCCGTAATCGACGCCGAGCTTGCTTCTGTGCGCGGCACTGGAACCCTCTACCTGCTCGATCGCGAGGCGATTCCCTTCACCGAGGCCGAGCACCTGCGCTTTCACCGCGACCAGATGTACCCCGATCCCGCGAAGCCGACGCACCCGAACGGAATGCGCTTCTCCGCCTTCGACGCCGCAGGCAATCTTCTCAAGCAAGACATCTTTTACTCCATCGGCGGAGGTTTCATCCTCTCAGCGGATGAGTTCGAAGCTCAGCAGAACGCAACAGCAACAACCACACGGACGGTTCCTTATCCCTTCCGGAGCGGCGCCGAGCTGCTGGCTACGGCCGCGGCACATGATCTGACGATCGCCGACCTACTGCTTGCCAACGAGACGGCGCTGATCTCAGATGCCTCCATTCGTCGTCCAGCCTCGGCGAAGGACCATCCTCTCGTGACTGCAGAAGACCAGGTAAGAGCCAGGATCCTCGCCATCTGGGAGGCGATGCAGGCCTGCACCGCGCGTGGCCTCGTCACCGAGGGGATTCTTCCCGGAGGATTGAACGTCCGCCGCCGCGCGCCGCGGCTCGCACGCCGGTTCGAGGCCAATGGCTCCAGCGATCCGCTCGCACCGATGGATTGGGTCACGGTCTACGCGATGGCTGTCAACGAGGAGAATGCGGCGGGAGGCAGTGTTGTCACCGCTCCTACCAACGGAGCGGCAGGCGTGATCCCGGCGGTCGCGCACTACTACATGCGGTTCGTCAATGGAGCCGATCGCGAGGGGATCCTCCGCTACTTCCTGACGGCAGCCGCTATTGGCATCCTCTATAAGGAGAATGCAAGCATCTCCGGAGCCGAGGTGGGGTGCCAGGGCGAGGTCGGGGTCGCCTGCTCTATGGCGGCGGGTGGGTTAGTTGCCGCGCTCAACGGAACTAACGAGCAGATCGAGCACGCCGCCGAGATTGCGATGGAGCATAACCTCGGCATGACCTGCGACCCCATCGGTGGCCTGGTGCAGATCCCGTGCATCGAACGCAACGGCATGGGAGCGGTGAAGGCGATCAACGCCGCCCGGATGTCCATCCATGAGACAAGCGGGCACAAGCTGTCGCTCGATCAGGTGATCGAGACGATGTACCAGACCGGCATCGATATGCAGTCGCGCTACAAGGAGACCTCGCTGGCCGGACTTGCGCTCAACATTATCGAGTGCTGAGAGTCAGAACCGCCCGACGTTGATCCAGTAGCGGGTCTCCAGAGTGAGCTTCCCCGCGGAGGCAAAGCGCTCAAAATAGGTCCGGAGTTCCTGCTCGAAGGCCGGATAGCCCGGGCTGCTCTTCGACGGGCTGTGCGAGAGCGACAAGGTCATGCCGAGCAGAGCGTTCCAGTCCAGCGGCATCTCTCCCAGGATCTCCTCGTGGTGAAAGTCGCGCGGCAGATCAGACTCGAGATGACGGTAGACGTTGTAACCGGCATGTGTGTCAGCGTGGCCGGGAGAGAAGTCGCGCAAAAGCTGTTCGAAGGCTACGTTTTCCTG
>DATHJA010000221.1:0-4741 GCA_035316475.1 Edaphobacter sp.
ATCTGCAGATCAGCTACAAAGCTCTGCTCTACAAGATCAAACAGTACGATCTATCTCCACAAGATCGCGCGTAGCCGCTAAGGTCGCCGCTATGGCTGCGGCTGCGTCCGAGGGAGTTCACCGCGTCGTTGTGCGGTTTGAGGACCGTACCGTTCGGGGAACGGTGCGGATCAGCGATCTCGGCACCATTGAGCAGCTGCTGCACAATGATCCGCACTCACCGCTCGATACCATCAAGCTGGATCTGGTGGAGAGTGGGGAGACCGAAGATATTCCTACTCGCGACGCGAAGGCGGTCTTCTTTGTGAAGACCTTCAACGGCGATCTTCGCCATAAGGCCCTTCACTTTCACGAAAATGCCCCTATCGTTCCGGGGCTGTGGGTGAGGGTTTACTTCTATGACGGAGAGATGATCGAGGGAATTATCAGCAATACCCGCGACTTCGTCCTGGAGAACGGTTTCTTCCTGATCCCAACCGATCCGAACGGGAATAACCGGCTTGCCTACGTGAACAAGAGCGGCCTGAAGGACTTTCATGTCCTCGGGATGCGGAACATGCCCAAGAATCTCCACAAGCTTTAACTCGTGAAGATCGCGAATTCTTCTTAAACGGTTGCCACGGACTCTTTGGCCCATTCGATCGTCTGTTCGAGACCGTATGCCAGATCTGCGATGACCTTATAGCCGAAGGCCTCCTGGGCGGCGGAGATGTCGGCGAGCGAGTGCTTGATGTCGCCCTCTCTCTCGGGAGCATGATTCACTCCTCCGGAGTAGCCGGTGATTCGCTTGATCTCGGTGAAGGCTTCGAGCAGCGTCGTGCGGTCTCCGGTGGCTACGTTGAAGACACGTCCGGCGACCTTGTCCGCCGAAGCCTTTGCGGCCAGCAGGTTGGCGCTGACCACGTTATCGATGTAAGTGAAGTCGCGGCTGGTCAGCCCGTCTCCGTAGATGGTCGGGGCCTGTCCTGCGAGCATCAGCGAGATGAAGCGCGCCAGCACGCCGGAATACTGCGAAGACGGATCCTGCCGCGGGCCGAAGATGTTGAAGTAGCGAAGAGACACGGTTTCGAGGCCGTAGACGCGGGAGTAGCTGGCGAGATAGTGCTCGCCGGCGAGCTTCTGGACTGCGTAAGGCGAGAGCGGAGCCGGAAGCATGGACTCGTTCTTGGGAAGCTCGGGTGAATCTCCATAGGCTGCTGAAGATGCGGCGTAAAGTACGCGCTTCACGCCAGCCTTGCGGGCGGCTTCGAGGACGTAAAGGGTTGCCGTCAGGTTGGGGCCGTTGGTTCCGATCGGGTCGTCGACCGATTTGGGGACGGAGGGTATGGCGGCTTCGTGAAAGACGTAGTCCACTCCACTCGAGGCGTGGGCGATTGCCTCGCGGTCCAGCACATCCGCCTGGCGAAAGTCGATCTGATCCCGGATGCTTTCGATGTTTTCCAACGAGCCGGTGGAGAGGTTGTCGACTCCGCGCACATGGGCGCCCTCAGCTAAAAGGGCTCGTGCGATGCTTGATCCAATAAAACCGGCAATTCCGGTAACAAGTACGGTAGACATAGGGGAGCCTCCATGGGGAGATGGCATTCAAGCCTGGCATCTACAAGACTATCGCAGGGTGAACATTTATAGAGCGGGTTAAGGTCTGCATCAAAAGTGGCATTCAGTCTTAAGGCGCTCTGGCGAGAGAAGCTGAAGGATTTGAAGTCAAAAGAAAACCGCGAAGCTAAACGCTTCGCGGTTGCTCGTTGTCTTATCGAAAGATAGCTATACGCCAACGGGTTCGGCGACCTTGACGTTCACGGGAGTGAGCCAGTTATACCGATCCGCTTTAAGTCCGTTTACGATGCCGAAGAACTCTTCGTGCAGAGCTGAAGTGATGGGTCCCATGGAGCCATCGCCAACCAGAATGCGGTCCACGGAGCGAAGGTGCGTGACTTCGGCCGCGGTCCCGGTAAAGAAGGCCTCGTCGGAGATGTAGAGAAGCTCGCGTGGAAGCGTCTGCTCGACGACCTCGATGCCGAGCTGGCGAGCCAGCGTGATGACGGAGCTGCGAGTGATACCGCTTAGCACGGAGTTGGCGAGCGGCGTGGTGTAGAGGACGCCATTGCGCACCAGGAAGAGGTTCTCGCCCGAGCCCTCGGAGAGGTAGCCGTTTACATCGAGCGCAATGCCCTCGGAGTAGCCGTTGACCTCGGCTTCCATGCGGATGAGCTGGGAGTTCATGTAGTTCGCGCCCGCCTTTGCCAGCGAGGGCATGGTGTTGGGGGCCAGTCGCGACCAACTGGAGATGCACACGTCCGCACCTTCATTGCCGGGGACGTATTTGCCCCAGGGGAAGTTCGCGATGTAGATGTCGATGGGGGACTTGAGCGGATTCACGCCGATCTCACCGTAGCCGCGGAAGGCGATGGGGCGGATATAGCAGGGAGCGATGCCGTTAGCCTCGATGACGTCGATGACGGCGGCGGAGAGCTGTTCGACGGTGTAGGGCAGGGGCATGCGGTAGATCTTGGCCGAATCGATCAGCCTCTGCATGTGTTCCTGCAGGCGGAAGACACCGGCGCCGGAGGGCTGCGTGTAACAGCGGATTCCCTCGAAGACGGAAGATCCGTAGTGGATGACGTGGCTCATGACGTGAATCTGAGCCTTGTCCCAGGGGATCAGCTTTCCGTTGTGCCAGATGTTCGCGGTGGTTTGGATGGGCATGTATGTTCCTCGCGTGGAAGATTCATTATAGCCAAGCTTGCGGTGGCTGAGCCAGCGCGGGGAGAGCGTTTCAAGCCTGTTTGCGCGAGATTTTGTGAGGAGGCGTGGGAGAATGAGATGTGTTCTACGAGCCCCATTCGTCAGTCAGCCTCTATGGCCTCCAGCATTCGGTCTACGTGCGCTTTTCGGTCCTTGCGCTCAGCTCGATCTTCTTCCTGGTGGATCCGTTCGCCGCATTGCCTACCTTTCTGGCGGTGACCGCGGGCTCCGATAGTGCGAGGAGAAGACGGATGGCACGTAAGGCCTCGCTGACGGCTCTGATCTTTCTGAGCGCCTTTGCGATGGCTGGACAGTACATCTTCAAGATGTTCGGAATTACGCTGCCGGCGTTCGAGATCGCGGGCGGAGTGATCCTGCTTCTGATCGGACTGGACATGCTTGAAGCAAGGCGTTCGCCGACTCAGGAGACCAGTGGAGACGCGGAGGACGCGGCCAGCAAGGAAGATGCAGGGATTGTTCCGCTGGGGATTCCTATGCTTGCCGGGCCAGGCGCGATCGCCAGCGTTATGGTGCTGGTAGGGCAGGCCCAGAACTCCTGGCAGATGGTGGCGATTCTGGCGTCGATCTTCATTACGGCGGTGATCTGTTATTTCGTGCTGGGCAACTCGGACAAGGTAGCGAAGGCATTGGGAGATACGGGTATCCGTATCCTCGTCCGCATCATGGGCCTGCTCCTTGTTGCCCTGGCAGTGCAGTACTTCGTCAATGGAATGGCCGATCTCGGAGTGATTGCCAAGCCCTCATAACGGAAGCAGGAAGTTTCTGTTCTAAGGAACTCTTCCAGCTATGGCTTGAAGGTCTGCTCTTTGCCATTCTTTGCCACGACCTTCACCAGAGGCTCGGGGCCGCGCCCAAGAATCTGCACATAGCCTGGATCGCCGCCCAGCACCAGTCCCGACCCGTCTTCCGTCGTTGCCAGCTTCACATTCGGTCCATTGGTTGAAGTCAGCAACCGCAGCAGCACCGTCTCCGGATATCCCTTCGTGCCGTCCGGCATCTTCAGCTCAGGCTGCGCAGGAAGTACCTTGATCTCCGCACGCACGCGTCCCTGATCGTCGACGATCTCGAGAGCCCGTCCGCGCAGCACCGAAGCCGTGCTGGTGGCCTCCACCCCATGCGGCCGCGTCAGCAGAAATACCAGCAGCAGGGCATTGGTAATAGTCAGGACGGTCAAAAGCTTCTGCATCTTCATGATGAGTCTCCCTTGAAACCAAAATGGCCTGCATTGAGGCAGCCCAATGAATCGCACGTGCAGTCATTGGATCACCTATTCGACGTTCCGGTTAGCAGGTGAAGGGCAGAATTTCCCGCCATCGGGGAATCGCGAGCCGATGCCTATGCGGCTACTGACGTCACAGGCATCGAGCGAAGCTAGCTGATGCGGAAGCAGCAAACGGACTACTCCGGAGGCGGAGCAAGCATCTCCGTCCGCGCGCCGGCGCGTTCGAAGGTGAGATTGACGGACCGTGCGCCGATGGGTCTTGTGCGGTGGCGAACGCCTCGGTCGACTGTGATTATGTGTCCTGGTAGCAGCTCGACTGTTCGATCGTCAAAATCGAGGAAGAGTCCGCCCTCCAGCGCCAGAAAGCTCTCGTCGGAGTCGGGATGACAGTGCCAGGGATAGGGCTCCGTCATGGTGCTGATACGGACCTCATGATCGTTGATCGTGGCGATGGAATGGTTTTCGTAATTCTTCTCCGTCGTTGATTCGGAGGAGAGATGGACGACCTCGAAGGAGGAATTCTGCATCCGTATGCTCCTGATGTGCACTGGTAGATTCTTTGTCGCCTGTGTTCGATGCAGATAGATCCGGGGCCGCGGGCCGGTCATATCCGTGGGCTGCCTGATTCCCGCGCCACCTTGTACTGGAGCTATGGGACAGGATTTGCAGGACTAGAGGGGAGGGGGCTGGAGCCGGGCTCCGTCACAGTGATATTGTTTGGGGCGAGAGGTGGGTTGTGAGCTTTCCGAGAGT
>DATHJA010000222.1:0-4608 GCA_035316475.1 Edaphobacter sp.
CGGTCGATCAGGGCGAAGATGCCGATGATGATCAGGCGCGCGCTCATCAGGATGTCGCCGACGAAGAAGACGCCCACCACGAAGTTGTTGAAGAAGCCGAAGAGGAAGAAGGCGATGGAGTCGGCCCGGGCCTGCCATTGCTGATGCGACGTCAACGGTGGCATTACCTCGGCGCGCGTCTTGCCGATCAGCTCGGAGACCGGGACGATCTCGTAGCCGCGCTCGCGCAGCGTGGTGATCAGCATGGGCAATGCGGCCACCGTAGCCGAGCGGTCACCTCCACCGTCGTGCATCAGAATGATGGAACCGCGCGTCCACGGCTTCTTGTCCATGTCGGCAATCTGCTCGAAGACGCCGTCGGTGATCTCCTTCGGTGTCTTGCGCGGGTTCTCGTCCCAGTCGTTGGTATCGATCTTGTTGCCAAGAACGACGTAGCCGAGCTCCTGGATCCGTTCGACCGGCGCGGCCTGATCGTTGGTGTCCGGCTCCTGGTCGATCGAGTAGGGCGGCCGGAAGTAGAGCGGCTGCACACCGAGCTTCGAGGCGAAGAGCCGCTCAGTGAGGTTCAGCTCCAGGTCGACCTGCCCCTTGGAGATCTCGGCGATATCGGGATGCGTAAAGCTGTGGTTGCCGATCTCATGTCCCTCGCGATAGACGCGCTGCATGATCCCGACATTCTTTTCGGCCTCTTCGCCAATCAGCAGAAAGACGCCCTTGACGTTGTACTTCTTCAGCACGTCCAGAATCTTCGGCGTCCACTCGGAGTCAGGACCGTCGTCGAAGGAGATCGCCACCTTCTTCGGCTGGTAGCCGTACTGCGTGATGGTGTAGGAGAGAGGGAACGACTCCATGGACTCCTGCAGGACCATGCGATAGTGCGGAGGCACGGTCTTGTCGTCGTCCACCGTCAGGTCGCGGGAACCGTCCTGCGGCTTGCGCGTGACGCGAAGGACATCGCCTTCGCCTTCGGTGTCGACGTCGTAGCCCGGCGGAACCTGCGCGAGGTCTTTGGCTGGGTCGGCGCGAAGCGGATTGTCCCACACCTTCCACAGGGAGTTGTCCTCCTGGCCCAGCCTCCACATCGCATAGGTCTGGATGCCCAGCTCGCGGGCGGCGCGCATCTCGTTGAGCGCGGTCACCGCGTCGAAGAACCAGATGTAGTGGCGCACATGCGCGTCGTCGTCGTCGTAGGCGAAGTGGACGTTAAGCGAGTCGTCGTCGAGGTCGATCTTCGAGCCGGAGTCATAGGCCTGCTGCCACGCCTGCTGGGTAGAGATGCTGACCGCCGAGAGAACTTTTTCAGGAGCGGCCTTCTGGCCTTTTCTATGGGCCGACGGAAGCGTCGTCGTCCAGTCGTAGCCGTAGCTCCCGATGGCGCAGATCAGCTTCTCCTTGGGGACCATCGTGAGGGCCCACTTGAGGTTATCGACGAACCAGTCCTGCGAGGCGATGGGGCCCGGACCGCTGCCGGTCTCATGCTCGTCATAGTTCATCAGCAAAAGGCCGTCCGAGTGATCGGCCAGGAACTTCATGTCGAAATCGTCGTCGTGCGCGGGAACGTTGACGAAGACGCGGAGATTTCTCGGATGAAAATCTGCGTACAAAGCGGCGATCAGAGCCTTGAAGCCGGGCTGAGCCTCCAGTGGAATCTCTTCAAGGTCAATCGAAAGGCCGCGATAGGTGGGGTTGGCGGCCAGAAACACATCCGCCTGGTGAATGAAGTTGGCCCGCGCAGTCTCGTTGTTGAGGAACTGCCCGATCTCGGGCATGAAGACGCCCTTGTTGGGGTCGTAGTTATTTACCAGCGGGAAGACGTCCACGTTGACGTGGCTGTTCGTAATGACGTCGCCGACCTTCCCATTGCGGTCCACCGGCCGCACGGTGTTACGGTCGACAATCTTGTAGGGCCGGTTGTCGACCGAAAAGCCCGTCAGAGCTCCGTCGGGGGAGACCACGTGGACCCACTCCGGGAAGAGCAGGTCGATCTGCGAGATGTGTTGCCGCAGTGAGGAGAAGCTCGCCGGGTCGTCTTCGACGTAATAGGCCGCCCGCAGGCCTTCGCCCGAGTTCAGGGGAACGTCGCCAGGTTTGGCGTCGGTCTTGCGGTGGGCCGAGCGGTGGAACTTCGGTGACTTCAACGACTGCTGGCTGGCAAGCGTGCGGTAGTTCCGCTTGTGCGAGTACAGCAACAGCTCAGGCAGCGGCTTCATGGTGATCAGGCCGATAAGAAATACGGTGCCGATCAGAAGTCCTGCCAGTGCGAGGGAGTCAAGAAGGATCCGGAGACGCTTCCAGCGTTTGCGTTGCGGATCGTAGAAAATCTGTTTGGCCATCTGGGGTTGAGATGCGAACCGCGGCGGGGTTTGCTCTCGCTCCATCCTATTGAGGGGCATGGAGAGAGTCAACGCACGGCCGCCGGCGGAAGCAACACACGCAGTATGATGCAGTTGCATGCTAACGAATCGGCGGAGAGAGGTGTTGCTGTTCTGGCTGGCGCTCGGCCTCGGGCTCGCGCTGCGGCTGGTCTTTGTCCTGCACGCCCCCCGTATCGCCGGAGATACGTTAATTTACGGCGACATCGCGAAGAACTGGATGCACCACGGAGTCTATGGATTCGCCGACTCTCCCCAGGGTCCGGTCCCCACCCTGATCCGCCTTCCCGGCTATCCGCTCTTTCTCGCGGCGTGCTTCCGCATCTTCGGCGACGATCAGTACACCGCGGTGATGCTGGTCCAATGCCTGATCGACCTGGGGACGTGCGTTCTGCTGGCCGCCCTCGCCCGCCGCGTCTTCGGACGGCGTGCCGGCATGGTGGTGCTTTGGCTGGCGGCGCTGTGCCCGTTTACCGCAAACTATGTCGCCTCTCCGCTCACCGAGACCCTGACGCTGGCCTCGATCGTGCTCGCCTTCTATGCACTCGAGCGCTGGCGGCTCGAGGCCGACCCCGGAAAGGGCTGGAACCGCTGGCTATGGTGGATTGCTGCCGCGCTCGCCTATTCCGTGCTGCTGCGCCCCGAGCAGGGACTGCTGGCCGCCGCTATTGTTCCCGCAATGGTATGGGTGGCGGCCGACGAGCGCGGAAGAATCGGCTACGTCGCTGCGCCCATCGCCGCGGTCCTGCTGTGCATCGTCCTGCCGCTCCTCCCCTGGACCGTGAGGAACTGGCGCACCTTCCATGTCATCCAGCCGCTGGTTCCGCGCAGCGCCACCGATCCCGGCGAGCTGGTCTCGGTCGGCTTCAACCGCTGGTATCGCACCTGGGCTGTCGACTTCGCCTCCACCGAAGAGATCTATTGGAACTGGAACACGACGACCATCGACATCCGCGATATCCCCACACGCGCCTTTGACACCGAGGAGCAGTACCTCCGTGTGGAGACACTGCTGAACCAGTACAACGAGGACTCCAACGCGACCCCCGGCCTCGACGTAGCCTTCGCTTCGCTGGCCGACGAGCGCATCTCCGACGACCCGGCGCGATACTATCTCGCCCTGCCCTTCGCCCGCCTGGCCAACATGATGTTTCGTCCGCGCGTCGAGATGATGGAGATCGACCTCGAATGGTGGAGATGGAGCCATCACCGTATGAAGACTGCGTTTGCCGCAATCTACGGTTTGGTGAACGTCGCCTACTTTGTTATGGGAGGCCTGGGTCTGGTGCGATGGTGGCGCAAAGGGTGGACGAGCCACGCCGCGCTGGGGTGGTCCCTGCTCGTCTTCTTCCTTCTGCGCTGCGCCCTGCTGCTGACGCTCGACAATTCCGAGCCGCGCTACACGCTCGAACTCTTCCCCTTGCTGACGTTCTGGGCAGGAGCCCTCTTCCGCCGTAGCGAGCCGGAGCCCGCATCCCCGATCCAGAGTTCAGTCCTGTCCTGACGGAAGCGCTACTGCAGAGGCTTCAGATCTCCCAGCATCGTAGGGATCAGCTCGGAGACGGTGGGGTGAATGTGTACGGCCCTCTGGATCGTCGTATAAGGTGCGCGCGCATACATCACATCGGTGATGCAGTGGATCGCCTCGTCGCCGCCTACCCCGAGAATCGACGCTCCCAGAATCAGCTTGCTCTCCGCATCCACCAGAATCTTCATGAAGCCTTCGCTCTCGCCCTTTTCGACGGCGCGATTCACCTTCGTCATCGGGCGTGTGCCGATCAGCGCGGGCTTGCCACGCTCGCGCACCTCACGCTCCGTCATGCCAACCCGTCCCAGCGGAGGATCCATGAACAGCCCATAGGTCGCAATCCGGTCGCTCACGCGGCGGGGATCGTTGTCCAGCAGGTTGGCCGCGACGATCTCGAAGTCGTTATAGGCCGTGTGCGTGAAGGCCCCCCTGCCATTGCAGTCTCCCATCGCCCATATGCCGGGAACGCTGGTGCGAAGCTGATCGTCGACCTCAATGTATCCACGCTCATCGACGACGACTCCCGCCTTCTCCAGCCCCAGGTCATCGGTGTTGGGAACGCGCCCCACTGCAAGCAAAACATGCGACGCCTCTGTAGGCTTGCCGTCTTCCGCGCAGGTGACACCCACAGACACTCCCTCTGGGGCGTTATGCAGGCTGATACACTCCGCGTTCAGCCGCACGTGAATTCCTTCCTTCTCCAGAATC
>DATHJA010000223.1:0-3125 GCA_035316475.1 Edaphobacter sp.
GCCATGGGAACCAACGCGCACGAGCTTCCTATGGCACTGGCTGCGCTTGCCGATTCCGACGAGGAGCTGCATCAGTCGCAGTATCGCGTTCTCGAGCTCTGGCAGAAGAGCTACGGCGGCGAGCTTCTGATCCTTCTTCCCGATACCTTCGGGACCACCCAGTTCCTGGAAGGTGCCCCGGATTGGGTTGCCGACTGGACGGGGCAACGCTGCGACTCCAAGGACCCCTTCGTCGCCGGAGACGAGTACATCGCGTGGCTGATGAGCCGAGGCCGCGACGCCCGGCGCAAGCGCCTGATCGCCTCCGACGGTCTGGATGTCGATGACATCCTTGCACTCGATGCCTACTTCAAGGGCCGCATCCGCTTCAGCGCAGGCTGGGGAACCCTGCTGACCAACGACTTCCGAGGCTGTCACCCGCGCGGCGAACACGATTTCGAGCCCATCAGCCTGGTTTGCAAGGTGATGACTGTCGAGGGAAGGCCTGCGGTAAAGCTGAGCGACAATGCGAACAAGTCCACCGGGCCGGCCGCGGAGATAGAACGCTACCGCCGCGTCTTCGGCACCAGTGCGGTTCTCGGCGCCGAAGTCCTCGTCTGAGCCTTAATCAAGCGATGGAATGTCGCCGGATATACTCGGTTTCATGTCCAAGATTGCTCGTGTGATTCGTTTTGTCGTGGCCTCTGCCCTGGTGCCGTGGATATCCGTTCAGCCTTCCTTCGCCTGGGGAGGCGACGGTCACAAGATGATTAATCGTCTGGCCGCGGCCAATCTCCCCAAAGATGTTCCGGCGTTCCTGCGCAACGGCAACGCACTCGACACCATGGCATATCTTGGACCCGAGCCGGATCGCTGGCGCAACCGCGCCGAGCCGGAGTTGGGCGACGCGCAGGCTCCCGAGCACTTCATTGATTTCGAGGAGGCGGATCTCATCGGAACGCTCCCCAAAAAGCGCTACGACTATATTCGCGCGCTCATCCAGGCGCAGAAAGCGCATCCCGATCTCCAGCTGACGCCGGAGAAGGTAGGGTTGCAACCTTATGTAACCGAAGAGGTCTGGCAGCGGCTCAAGGCGGGCTTGCGAGAGTACCGTCACCTGCTGGCTGCGGGAGAGGATACAAAACCGGCCGAGACGGCTGTTCTCTTCTACGCGGGCTGGCTCGGCCATTATGTAGCCGATGGATCTCAGCCTCTGCACGTCACTTCGCAATACAACGGCTGGAAAGGGCCGAACCCTCACGGCTACACCACCGAGCACAAGATTCACTGGCAGTTCGAATCTTCTTTTATTACGACCAACATTAAATCTTCCGACGTCGCTCCTCTGGTGGAAGCAGCGCAGCCGAAGCTGCTCACTGACGAGTGGACGGACTATCTTGCCTACCTGCGACACTCGACCTCGCTGGTGGAGCAGACCTATCAACTGGAGAAGGCGGGCGGCTTCAAGGACGCTGGAACTCCCGAAGCCAAAGCCTTCACTGAAGAACGTCTTGCTGCAGGGGCAATCGAGCTCAGGGACATGATCTATACCGCCTGGGTCCGCAGCGGCGATCCCGTGGAAGAGTTCCACGGCAATTAACCACGAACCGGCCATGCTCCACGAAAGCGGATTGCTTCAGCCTTCGTTCTCGGCGGTGCGCCGTTGCAGCCGGGCCGACACCCGTCCGAGCAGTGGCGTAAGTGCTAGTGCGATCAGGGGCACCAGCACGGCGGCTATCACTGTCCATATCAGAAAGGCATGCCACTCCCAGCGCCAGATCCTGCGGACCAGAGCGATAGGATCTCGTCGCGCGGCCTCCAGCAGAACGCGCGCCGAGAAGGGAAGCGGCTCCGTATGGAAGACATAGCTTCCCAGCTGCAGAAAGGGAACCAGCAGAAGCAGTTGCAGTGGATAAATCACATGATTGGCCAGCTGCGAGGCGGCGATGTTCAGCCGCAGAAGTATCGCCACGGCGAAGCACAGCAGGGTCGTTGTGCCCAGCGCCGGATTGATCCCGATCAGTAACCCGACCGCGATGCTCCAGGCCAGCTGTCTGGGAGATGCTCCCCGGCGCAGCAGCGCAAGGATGGGAAGCACAATCCGGCGATAGAGGAAGCCCCGCCCGCTGGCCGGTTCCAGTGTCTCCGGCTGCTCGGCATCCCCGCCGGTATCTCCCTTGAGATTTCGAGGGTTATGATCCACGCCTCTCAGGATAGACTGCGCTACAGGGGGATTGGGACGGGTGAGCTTCTTTCGGTCGGTAGGGCGAAGCATTTGGCTTGCGGGATACTTCGTGCGGTTCGGCACGGAACTGCTGGTCCGACAGCCATCGACACGGCAGGCCCGGGCCGAATGGCTGCACCGCTTTGCCTCCACGGCGCTTCACGGAATGGGGATCGAGGTCGAGGTCAGTGGGGCCTTCCCGGAACACGGAGCCGTCATCTCGAACCATCTCAGCTACCTCGACATCATCGTCTACGCCTCACTTCACCCTTGTGTCTTCGTCTCCAAGGCCGAGGTCGCTGAATACCCCGTCCTGGGCTGGATGACGACCATGGCAGGAACCGTCTACGTTGCTCGAGGTCATGGAGGCTCGGCTCTGAAGGCCCGTTCCGGCCTGGAGGCAGCGCTCGACGCCAACCTGCCCGTCGTCTTCTTCCCCGAGGGGACGACCTCCAACGGAGACGGGTTGCTGAAGTTCCACAGCGGCCTCCTCTCCCAGGCGCGGGCTGTGGACGCTCCTATCACTCCAGGTCATATCTGCTATCACCTCGGTCAGGAGAATGGAGACGCGACGGTATCGGACAACGTCTGTTACTGGGGCGACAACGTCGTCCTCTTGCCGCATATCTTTCATTTGCTGGGGTTAAAGGGCATCCGGGCCGAGGTGCGCTTCGCCGGGGAGCCCATTGTCTTCTCCGGCGATGCCGAGCACCGCAAGCGCGCCGCCAAGGAGGCCTGGGTCGCCGTGGCGGAACTGGGGCAGATCCAGAGGGGTACCGAAACGGTGCACCATTTTTGATTCAACGAATCTTCATTTGGCGTGAACATTCTGTAACAAAACTCGACGCAGACTGACCACAAGCACTCATCCCGGGCACCAAGGAGAGTCGATGGTCAGTGTCAAGGAAGTACCCTCTGTAGT
>DATHJA010000224.1:0-6925 GCA_035316475.1 Edaphobacter sp.
CATCTCCTTGCCTCCGCTCTGCAGCAGAAGGTAGCTCTTTCCATGCACCTTCGGCAGCGGCTGGCTGACGTCCTGCCACAGGAAGACGCGATGGGGGCCGGTCCACTCGTGGTTGAGCGAGTCTTCGCTCTCGAAGATGCGGGGAGCATCGGGGAAGAAGCTTCCATACCAGAGGTTCGAGCTGCGCCCCTCGAAGATATGCAGGTCGTCCCGCTTCAGGTAGAAGCCGAGCGTGCTGCCTGCCTCGTACTCGCCGTGAATCACAATCACGTCGTCGGGCTTCAGCACAGGAGCAATCACGTCGGCGAGCTGCTTCGATGTCAGGACCGGCGAGAAGATCTGCAAGCCAAGGTGCGCGGCCAGAAGGAACCCGAAGGCTCCCCCAGCCAGCCAGAGGTTGGCGGCGTGCGGCCGATAGGCCCGGCGCAGCAGGAAGGCGGCGAGTGTTCCTGTGAACAGCGAGAAGGCGGTCAGGCCCAGTGGCTGGCGGAAGACTCCCATCGCCTTCGCGTTCAAGTCGAGGAAGTGGCCGAAGGAGAGAGCGTATTCGCCCGGGTTCTGCTGCAACAGGGTTGCGAGGTCAGTGTTGGGGTCGGCGGTCTGAGTGTGCAGGATGAAGAAGAGCGCGGCGAAGGCCGCCAGAGTGCCAAAGACGAGCAGCACAACCGCGATGCGTTGCCCAGGGCCGACGAAGCGGTTGGGTACGCTAAAGGTCTCGGCCTCCGCGGCCTCGTGGCCGAGCCAGGCGGCGATCAGCAGGATCAGCGCCGGCAGCGCCGGAAGGACGTAGTATTCCTGACGCGTCGAGAAGGAGAAGAAGAGCATCGGGAGCGCGGCCCAGACTCCAAGCAGAAGCAGGGTGCTCTCCTCTAGTGTGAGAGAGACGGTCTGGTTCTCCGGGTTCAGCCGCCGTTGCAGCCATCTCCAGCGCGCGAAGATCGGCGAGGCAGCGAGCGCGGCGCGGGTTTCGATCTGCGCCACCGCATGAAAGACGAAGGCGCTCCAGGGCATCAGCCAGATGAGCAGCAGCCCCCAGAAGAGTGCGAGCGGAACGGTGTCGTAGTCGCGGGGGACGCGGAGGTTCAGATAGCGCAGCAGGTGCTCGTTGATGAAGTAAAACCACGTCCAGCCATGGACGTTTCCGTCGGTCGGCTGTGGGACGACCCAGTGGCCGTCGGTGAAGGTGATGCTTCCTGGGTGGCCCTGCGTCGGGTTGTCGAGGCCGATCAGGATGTGCCACGGCGCGGCGATCATGAAGAAGACGAGAAGACTGGTGAAGGGGTGAAGCTGGCCCAGCCGCTTCACCATTCCGCGAAATCCGCGAGTGAGCAGCAGATGCACAAGCACGATCCCGATGGGGAAGACGATGCCGATCAGCCCCTTGGTGAGGACGTTCAGCGCGCAGCAGGCGGCGAAGCCGTAGCAGGCCAGGCTGCCGGGTTGCTCCTGTTGCTCGGTCAGCCAGTAGCAGAAGATCGCCAGCGTGAGCCAGAGACAGACCATCGCATCGGGGATGGTGATGCGGGTGAAGATGAAGATTCCGAAGCTGGAGAGCAGGATGAGCCCTGCGTACAGTCCGGCCCGCGCGCCGGCTTTGTCTTCTTCTGCTTCCTCCTCTGTCTTACCGTCCGGAGTAGCTGGCTCCGCTCCGCTGCTCCGGAATGCTCTTCGCGCGAACGCCTCGACAGCGAAGGCTAGCGCGAGAACCGTGAGGGCAAGCGGGAACCGCGCGGGGGCGGTGCCTACACCGAAGACCTTCATGCTCAAAGCCATCGACCAATAGAGCAGCGGCGCCTTCTCGAGATAGCGAATGCCGTTCGCGTAGAGCGTCGTCGAGTCGTGGCGGACGAGCATCTCGCGGGCGACCTCGGAGTGGACCGAGTCGGCGTCGTCCAGCATAGGAGGAGCGAGAAGCTGGAAGCTCGCGTAGAAGACAAACCAGAGCAGCAGAAGGACAAGCCGGTTGCGTCGGGTCACGTCACCAGTGTACGGGCGACCCCGTGCCTCCCGGGAATCAGCGGTCGTCTTTGTGTAGACTTCAGGCTGACGTGATGCGCGACCTCGTTCCACTCTCAGCACAGATGCCCGCGCCTCCAGCGGAGCTGATCTTCGGCGACTGGTATCCGGCGCTCCGCTCTGGTGAGCTGCGTGTGGGCGCGATGACGCAGGCGCTTCTGCTGGGTGTTCCTCTGGTGCTAGGGCGCAAGCGCGACGGTCGGCTGTTTGCCATGCGCGACCTTTGCCCGCATCGTGGGATCCCGCTTTCGGCTGGATGGTTCGACGGAGAGAACGTGCAGTGCAAGTATCACGGCTGGAAGTTCGAGCCGTGCTCGGGGCAGTGCACCGAGATCCCCTCGCTGACAAAGCATGAGACGCTTGACCCGGCGAAGATCTATGCCGGAGCGTACCCGTGCGAGGAGCGCGACGGCTACGCCTGGGTCTATCTGCCCGAGCCGGGTTCAGGACGTGTGACCACCGAGCTTCCTCCGGTGCCGGAGCTTCCTAAGTTCTCGGATAGGTATCGCAGTGCGCATCTTGCGGCTGACCTTCCGTGTAACGTCGACCACGGCATCATTGGGCTGATGGACCCGGCGCACGGTCCGTTCGTGCACCAGGCCTGGTGGTGGCGCAGCCGGACGAGCATCCACGTGAAGGAGAAGCACTTCGAGCCGATCCCTCAGGGCTTCCGGATGTCTTCGCATGCGCCGAGCGCGAACTCGGCTCCTTACAAGCTGCTGGGCGTCTATGGTGAGCCGATTACGACGACGATCGACTTCGTTCTGCCGAACCGCCGGTACGAGACGATCCGTGCCGGGTCGAAGTGGTTTGCGAGCCTGACGACGGTGACCCCGGTGACCGCCTCGACTTGCCGGATCGACGTGATCGCGGCGTGGAACGTCTTTTATCACGTCCCGTTCGTGACGCCGGTGGCGCGGTTCTTCGGGGCGCGGTTCGTGCGCCAGGATCAGGAGACGATGGTCGAGCAGGCCCAGGGACTCAGGTTCCATCCGGGGCTGATGCTGATCGATGACGCGGACAAGCCGGCGAAGTGGTACTTCGCCTTGAAGCAGGCACGGCTGAAGGGGACGGGTGAACACCCCCTGACCGGGCCAGTAACCCTGCACTGGCGCAGCTAGACCCCCCTACCGGAATTTGCGCATAATCTTCATTCCAGGTGAGTTAGCCTGGTACTAGGATTGTAAAATATTGCATTTCAGGTGGTTTGCGGGCAAAATATTGCATCTAAAAGAGATACGGCAAAGATTTCGGTTGTTCCCAACCGTCGGCTCTCCCGTTTGCCCCTGAACTCTGATTTAAGTCTAGCAAAAGGAGAGGGGCCAATCGGCATCCTGTATCTCCATTGTTTTTATAGATTTATGCCGTATCGGGGCTTGACATATTGCGTAGATCGCTTGCGGTGGGCCATGGGGTGGGTATGGGTCGCGAGATCAGCAAATCTGTGTTTGGCTGCGTCCATTTCCGAACGAGAGAATCCACATCCGGACACCTGGCCGGCCTGAAAAATCTTTCGCTGGGGCAATAACGTCAGTTTTTTCAGAAGCTTCCAGCTTGCAGACTCCTGGAACATCACGTGCACCTGTCTCATCGTTCAGCGATGAGATATGGCTTTGAGGTGGTGAGATGCAGAAGGTGAAACGGCCTTTCCTGATAACCCTGACCTTGTTTGCGGTCGTGATCATTCTGCCGCCTAAGAAGGTGATCGCGGAAGAACCGGGAACGGTTGGGCTCAACGTTGCACAACTGTATAACGACCACCAACCCAACAAGCGTGGTGTTCTTGTTGTGGGTTGGGTAGAACAGGGCTCTTCGGCTGCGGAAGCGGGAGTTCAGGCGGGCGACGTGATTCTCGCCGTCAACGGGTCGCAGATCTCCGGTACGGACCCAGGCGAGATCTTGCGGAAGGATTTTCGTGGTGCGGTGGGCGGCAGCGTTCGTGTGACTGTTGTCAGAAGAGATGGCGCTCCTCGAGAGATTGTGCTGGCACGGAGGCCGTTTCCTCCGCATTTGAATCCAGAGGCCGATCTGTTTCGCTACTCGATCCCCGGGAACTGGCAGATGGATCCGCGGTATCCATTTCCGCTTCCATGGTCGCCGACGATCGATCACAAGGGGATAGAAGATCTGGCGTTTGCGCCGGGGTTCGATGACACGGCCTCTTCCGAATATCACAGCTACCTGATCGTGTGGTGGCTGGAGGGATCGCAACCGCTCACGGCGGATCGGCTTCAGAGCGATATGGTCGCGTACTTTCGGGGACTCGCGGAGCAGAGAGGGAGAAACAATCACTTCGCGCCGGATCTTTCGAAGGTGTCGGCGGAGTATCGCGATTCCGATCATGGGCCGCAGACCTTCGGTGGCGCGCGTGCGAAGAGCTTCAATGGCTCGGTGACTCTCTATGACAGACATGGCAAGGTGATCACGCTGAACTCGGAGGTAGTGGCGTCGATGTGCCCGCGGCGGACCATACGGCCGTATTTTTTTCCATGTCTCTGGAGCCACGCCCTGCTGCTCTCTGGAGCCAGTTGGATGCGGTCCGCGATGGCTTCAAATGCAGTCGATGAGAGTGTCCTGCCGCCGGGATGTTGGTGAGGCGGTGCTTGTGAAGTGCACAGAGATTAAGAATGAGGTGATTGCGAGATGAGTGCTGTCCGATCCATACGTGCTGTTGGAGTGGTTTTGGCTGGCGTCGTTTCGATCGCTTCCGCGAATGCGCAGGCTCGTCCCGTCGCGGGACCGCAGAGCTTCAGTCTGACCGATCTGAACGATCTGGTTACGACCGGAGGGAAGATGGAGACGGTCGAGTACATGGGGCGGAAGGCCGTGCGTCTGACCACACTACCCTCGAAAGAGGAGGTCTTCGCCTTTCTCAAAGGAGTTGAGATTCAGGATGGAACGATCGAGGCCGACATCGCTTTGAAGACGACTACGCCTCCCGGTGTGCGAATGCCCGGCTTCGTTGGGATCGCGTTTCGGGCCAGAGCGGATGCCTCGCACTATGAGATGTTTTATCTCAGGCCGGGCAACGCGCACTCCGAGGACCAGGGAATGCGCAACCATTCCGCGCAATATGTCACGGCGGGGCATGGCTGGTACGAGCTCCGCAAGCAGTGGCCGTGGGTTTATGAAGCTTATGCGGAGCTGCGACAGGAACAGTGGAACAAGGTGAAGATTGAAGTTCATGGAAGGAGTGCAAAGCTGTTTATCAACGGGTCGGAGAACCCGAACCTGATCGTGGATGGGTTGAAGGGTGAGGATCTGCGCGGCGGTGTTGCCCTGTGGGGTTATGCCGGGGAAGAGGCATATTTTTCGAATGTGAGAGTCACGCCGGCTGAACCGCAGGCTGTAACGAACGATGGTGAGGCTTCGGGAAGCTGGGCGGTGGAGTTTGCCAGCGATTACGGCAAGTACAAAGGATCGATGGATCTTCATCGCGAGGGCGGAGTGGTGACAGGGACGTGGTCCGGCGACTTTGGCAACGATCGGCCAATCCGTGGCACATGGCGGAACGGATATGTCGAGCTCGGGTTCGATGGAGCGTGGCCCAAGGAGGAGGCGCCAGTGAAGGCGATTCTTGCCGGTTGGGTAGATGGAGATTCGGCCAAGGGACGCATGAGGGTCGAAGGCCGGGCCGATGGGCAATGGACTGCGCTACGAAAGAAGTGAAGTGAAAGAAGTGAGGAGAGAGATTCTTTATACCGGTCGTGAGCCGAGGATGAGGATGTCCACGAGTCTTCGCGCGCTCTTCGGCCAGTCCTGTCCGGAGGACACGTTGGAGACGCCGATGAGAGCGCGGAGCAGGTCGAGCGGCTCAAGGTCGGGACGTATATCGCCGCTTTGAATGGCGCGCTCGACCAGAGCTCGAATGGCCTGCTTGACCTGCTCGCCGGTGGTCTCGAAGACCTTCGAAGGTCCCCCGACCAGCGAGTTCAGGGCAGGGGCGATGATCTGCTTGGCGGCGATGTAGTCGACGAAGAGCAGCATCCATGCCCGCAGCGCCTCGGCAGGGGGGAGTTTTTGGGAGAACTCGCGCTCGGCGGCGGCGAGCTTTTCGACCTCGGTGCGGTAGACCGCTTCAAGCAGCAGCTCGCGCGTAGGAAAGTGGCGATACAGGGTTCCTGCCCCTACGCGTGCCTGCCGGGCGATCTCGTCGAGGCTGAAGTCGGCACCGGAGCGGGTGAAGGCCTTCTTTGCGATCTGGAGGATGCGCTCGCGATTGCGTTGGGCGTCGGCACGTGGCTTTCGCACGGTGGATTGAGGACGTTTAGGAGGCATCACAAAGTTTTTGCAACCGGAGACTGTCTCCGGTTATCTCTTGTATGTATTACGGAGATACTCTCCGTATTAGAGCATTTCCCTGTTCCTGTGAACTGGAGAAAGCATGCGAGTGCCGTTTTCGTTGAGAGAAAACGGCGTTCAAACCTGTGGCTCGGTCTACACCTACAGGGAAAGGCTCTATTCGCGTTACGACTGCGAGTCAATCCGCGAAGGAGAAGAGAGAATGGCAAACAAATTTGGTGCAACCTCAACGACGGATGAGGTTTTGGCGGGTGTGGACCTGCGGGGTAAACGGGTTCTGGTGACCGGAGTTTCGGCCGGGATCGGGGTGGAGACGGCGCGGTCGATTGCGGCGCATGGAGCGCATGTGGTGGGCACGGCGCGCGATCTGGCCAAGGCGGAGGTCGCGACTGCCGAGGTGCGGAAGGATGCCGCTGCGAATGGCGGTGGGCTTGAGCTTGTGGAGCTGGATCTTGCCAACCTCAAGAGCGTGCGTGCGGCCGCCGATGGGCTGTTGGGCAAGGCTGAGCCCTTTGATGTGGTGATTGCGAACGCCGGCGTGATGGCTACGCCGTTGGGACATACGGTGGATGGGTTTGAGACACAGTTCGGCACCAACCACCTGGGT
>DATHJA010000225.1:0-5972 GCA_035316475.1 Edaphobacter sp.
GTGTTCCTCCAGAAAAAAGTGACTTTCAGCTTAAGTTGCAGGGACGAGGACGAGAGAATCCCTGCAGGTTGGTCGAAAGTGAGGATCGTCTCGTTGAACGATCCTCGCTGGAACGTATAAAAGTGTTCAGTTCTGCGGTGGGTTGGCCGCAGTAGGTGCAGCAGGTGTGCTTGCGGGATCAGCCTGTCCAGCGGGAGGGTTGGCAGGCTGTGGAGTTGTGGCTGGAGCGCCGGCTGCAGGAGCCGGGGCCTCAGTCGGTGGTTTGTAGTACGCGAGCTTGATGTAGACCGGCGCAACTTCAAATGGCATCTTATCGGCCGGAGACAACAGTGGCTCGAAGGCAGGGTGAAGCGTAATCATCTGGTCGGTCCAGGGATCGCGGCGCAGGAAGCTGGACAGCGGCATCGCAGCCTGTTGCTTCAGGTTCGCCGCATCCAGCTTGGGTCCCTTGGACATCAGAGCCTCCATCCAGAAGGTCAGATCGTTGTCGCTCTTAACCAGCCCATCTCCGATCATGGGTTGATTGAGCGCCCTCAGCGATCTCACTCGTGCCTGCAGCTGCTGCAGGTAAAGACCGAAGTATTGCTGCCCTCCGACCAACTCCTTGGCATTGAGCAGCTCCAGGGCCTTCTTGGCCGCCGCGGCGTTATCGGCATCCGTATGGTGCATTGGAATGCGGGTAAAGACCGAGGTTGCGGGGAAGAGCAGACGGTCGTTGAAGGCGAACTTCGTGTCGAGCCGGTGTCCCAGAATGATGTGGGAGAGCTGGAAGGCGAGCAGGGCATTCAGATTGCCCATCTGCTGCGCGCCATCCTGGCTGAGAACGGCGGAAGTATCGATCAGGCTCTTCGACACGATGATCGTGTTTCCGACCGAGAGCGATTCCAGAGGCTCGGTCAGCAGCGTGCGGACGTGGATCGGCCGCGACAGGGTGATGTTGTTGTAGGCCAGAATATTGGTTGCCAGGGCCTCGAGAGTCTTGTCGAACTCGCTCGGAGCATCCAGCAGACCGGCCTGGAAGAGGCGTTCGACGACGTTATCCTCCGCCTGCTGAACCCAGGCGCGCTGGGCTCCCAGGGCGCTCACGTCCTGGGCATCGTTGCTGACATCGGTAGCGCCGACTACATCCATCGAGGTGTTCTCGGAGTCCTTCGTCGGAACCTTCAGAACATAGCCCCAGATATGGTTGATTGCCTTGAACTTCAGCGAACGGGTGGAGCTCTTCGGGTCGCTCTCTTCCACGTAGAAGGAGGTCGGAAGCCACAGGTTGGGCTGAACGTTGGTTCGCCAGCTGTCGAAGTGGTAGTACTCGCGCGAATCCTGCTCGGTGCCGGCGAAGTTTCCGTTCAGACGCACGATATTGCCGTCGCGCGTTTCGATCCAGATGCGGCCGAAGAAGCGGCCTCGCCTGTCCTTGCCGATCGGGGCAACATCGAAGACCGCCGTGGGAGTATTGCCCAGAAACTCGTTGCGCACGTAGGCAAACTGATAGTGCTGTCGATCGAAGTCGTTCGAGTCCATGATCAGCATCTGGATGAAGCCTGTCTCACTGAAGGCGAGGTGCAGACTGCTGCCGATGCCGGTGATGAACGAGGTGGAGTGCTTGAAGAAGCCGCCGAACCTCCCGTTGTCGCCCTCCGAGATGGACTTGTTTACCTTGTACTCGTTTCCGCCGATGATGCGGCTGAACTCGACGCGGCCGAGAAAGTGCTGATCCGACTCCGGGACCTGGCCAAGCGTGTTGTCGGGCCGCATGTTCTGGATGTAGGTCTCCACCAGCGGAGCGCGCTCCTTGAGGGTCTTGATGACGTCTTTCTCACGCACCACCGACTTATCGATCAGCTGATTCTGGCTGGCGCTCAGTTTCGTGGCCGGGAGGTCCTGTGACTCCTTTTTTTTGCCCAGTATCGAGGCTGCGAACACTGCCGGCGCGCAAAAGGTGGTAACGAGAACTGCCAGCGCTAGACCGGCGGCGGGTTGTTTCCGAAAGATCATGTCTACGGCTCCTGCGGTGACCTTAGGTCATCCATTGGTGTCTTGCTGTGATTGGTAACAATACAAATCAATACGGACCAAAGCAATAAATTACCCTGCAAGCTGGAATGCGACGTTCACGATGCCTTCCCAATCTACGGGATTTCCCGAAGCATCTGTCGCGGGCTGGAAGCGGGTCGCCTCTACGGCGCGGATAGCAGACTCTCCCAGGCCATGTCCCAGATCGCTCGTGACCCCAAGAACATGTACGGCTCCGGTCGCGGAGACGTGCACGCGGACGGAGACCGTTCCTTCGATGCGGAGCTTGATTGCTTCCTGCGTGTACTCAGGACGAGGCTTGTACAGCACCTTCGGTGCCCTGGCCACGGATGCGGCGGGACCCGCCGGCTTCGGCATAGGCGGCGGAGCTGCCTGACCCAGATTGACCGGGCCGACCGCGGCGCTGCGGCTCGTCGAGTTGAGCGGACCGGTTCCACCGGGAACTCCCAGCTTGACTCCCTGGACCGGACGAGACCCATTGCCGGTCATGCTCTGGCTTCCGGGACTCCCGGAGCCAAGGTTGACTGCCGTGGCACGAGGGCCGGTTCCCGTGTTCGAAGCCGGCATGCCTGGCGCTCCTCTTTGACCCAGATTCACATTGGCTGTTGCCGGGAGGTTCGAGGGAGCAATGGGATTATCTGGCCGGCCGAGAGCGACCGGCGTCGGATGAGGCGAGTTATTCACGACCGATGCAGCCTGGGGATGAGCCAGAGAGACGGGCTTCGGCGCTGCGGGAGCGACGACCCGCTTCGGCGGGGCAGGGGGAACCTCCGGCGCCGGCTGCGGCATCTTGACCTCGACCGGCTTGATGGGTTCAGGCGGCTTCTCCATCGGCGGAGGAGCGATCTTGGGAGGGGAGACCTTCACCACAGGAGGTGGCGGAAGGGGCTTGGGAATCACCTTCGGCTTGATAGGTTCAATCGGCTTTGGAGGCAGCGCCAGGCTTAGCTCGGTCAGCTTGTGAGTGTCTTCTATGGTCTTCTTTGCCGCCGCGCCCACAATGCAGACGATGATTGCAAGAATGACGTTTACAGTAATGGAAGTGTAGAGCGATCCCTTGCTTTGCTGGCCCGCATGCAGAACTCCGAAGTGCGAAAACTGCGTGCTGGGTGGGGTGAGATCGTCAGAACGTAGTGGCTTAGCCATAAAAAGTCCTTTTTGTTGACACCCCCTCTGCGCAGAAGAGGTGGAACATTGGGACCAATCCGAGTAAAGAAACGGAGGACTGGTGTACCGGGGAGAATGAACCCTAGCCCAACGGGAAAACGCGGTCGAGCGCTGCTCAAAAGTTACCGACGACAACGCAGTGCTGGCGCCGTGAAGCGTAACAAGACAGACGTGAAGCATTGCAACAGGGTTGCAGCAATTTCCGTGCAATTGGGAGACCAAAACCGGTCCTGAATTCGCCGGGGACCTTCCAATACACAGCTTCCAGTATAGTGCCGCAAGCCTATGTGGTTGACACTGATACTTTTGTGGTACGCAGAAATAAGACTTAAGGAGCCGGAAATGAACATCTTAGTGACGGGCGGCGCGGGTTACATCGGGGGCACCGTAAGCCGCTTTTTACTCGCTGAAGGGCATAAAGTTACGGTCTATGACAACCTCTGCCACAGCCGCAGGGAGGCTGTTGCTCCCGGGGTACATTTCGTCGAAGGAGACCTGGCCGACCGGTCCAGGATCGAGGCGACTCTCCGCGAGGGGCGTTTTGATGGGGTGATGCACTTTGCCGCGCTCATTGAAGCCGGCGAAAGCATGAAGGTTCCCGAGATCTATTTCCACAACAACACCATGGCTACCCTTACCCTGCTGGAGGCCATGCTGGCCACCGGCCACGACCGCCTCGTCTTCAGCTCGACCGCCGCCTGCTATGGGGAGCCGGAGACGACGCCGATCACCGAAGACGCCCGTCTGTTGCCCACCAACGCCTACGGCGAGAGCAAGCTGCTGGTCGAACAGATGCTTACCTGGATCAACCGTATTCATGGCTTCCGTTACGCTAGCCTTCGCTACTTCAACGTAGCCGGGGCCATCGAGGGATACGGCGAGGCTCACGAGCCGGAGTCGCACCTGATCCCCCTGATCCTCGACGTGGCTATGGGACGCCGGGCCAACATCAAGGTCTTTGGCCAGGACTACCCGACCAAAGACGGCACCTGCGTCCGCGATTACATCCATGTCAGCGATCTGGCAGAGGCACACTTTCTCGCCCTCGGAGCGCTCGAACGCAACAGCCGCCTGATCTATAACCTCGGCAATGGGCAGGGTTTCACCGTGCGCGAGGTTATCGAATCGGCGCGCCGCGTCACCGGCCGCCCCATCGCGGTGGAGGAGTGCGAGCGCCGTCCGGGTGACCCGGCCGTGCTGGTCGCCAGCTCAGAGAAGATCAAGACAGAGTTGGGCTGGCAGCCGAAGTTCCCTGAGCTGGACCAGATCGTCGCCAGCGCCTGGGACTGGCACCAGCGCCGTTACGCCTGAGGAAAGAACGGCCGCAGGCATCGAAGTTCACAAGGGAGGAGCTCTCTTTGATCGAAAGCATGTTTCACTTGCACCTGCCCGTGCTCGAAAAGATCCTGCGGCCCATCATCGTCTATCTCTGCCTCGTCGTCTTTGTTCGCCTCTTCGGCAAACGCGAGCTGGCACAGCTCAACCCCTTCGATCTGATCGTATTGCTCTGTCTCTCGAACACGGTGCAGAACTCCATCATCGGAGACGACAACTCGGTCTCAGGGGGAATCGTCGGTGTCTTTTCCCTCTTAGGGATCAACTTTATACTGACCCGGATTCTCTTCCGTTTCCCTGCGTTGAACAGGCTGATAGAAGGGAAGGAGACGGTGTTGATCCGCGATGGAAAGATCGACATCGAGGCGGTAAAGCAGGAAGCGCTCACTGAGCTCGAGCTGAAGACCGTTCTGCATAAGCAGGGGTTGAAAGCCTACAGCCAGGTCCAGCGTTGCGTTCTCGAGCCCAGCGGCAACTTCTACGTTGAAGAGAAAGATCCGCTGCGCGAAGGCAAGGAGCGCGACGAGATCCTGAGGCAGATCACGGCGCTGACCACCGAGGTAAAGGAGCTGAAGACCCTGCTGGCCGCCAGAGGCTAAGACCGTACCGCTTCTCTACGTTGTTCAGGCGCAGCCAGAGCGCGCCAGCGCTTGCCGAGATACCGGTTCCAGTACATCAGCACGCCGGTCGCGCTCAACACAGCCAGCGATACGCCCAGCAGACACCACAGAATCTTGATCGGAAGCCCCCACAGCGTTCCGAAGTGTAGGGGATGCATCGCCCACAGGATCCAGTCTCCGAGGCTCTGGTTGCGTCCGTAGTGCCAGATGGTAAGCAGCCTCCCGCTTGCGGTATCGAGCGTCACCATATCGCGGTGCGAGAAGTCTCCCGGCCGGCCAAGATCCATCAGGACCATCGCTGTCGGCTCGGTCAGGGTCGGGTTTATCAGGCCGCTGAGATGACCCGTCGGGGAGGACTTCTGTGCGGCCTCCACTATCTCCGCGAGACTCGCCTTCGGTGTTCCCGCAGGCAGAGGGGCCAGTTTTGGAGGAGTCGGCGGAATCATATTCCGCAGCGGCGAGACCATGTTTACGGCGAACCCCACCTGCTGGTACCACCCGAAATAAACCCCTGAAAACGCCCACCACGTCACGATGGCCAGCGTCCAGATTCCGATGGCGCTGTGGGTGTCGTAGTTGATCCGCCGCCAGCTATGACGAAACGAGACGCGCAGCCCGCGCGTCCACACCTTGACCCCCGGCCACCACAGCACCAGACCACTGACCGCCAGCAGCAGCAGGATAGCCGCGCCCACGCCATTGACCTGAGCTCCGTGAGCCTCGCCCAGCAGCAGATAGATGTGCAGGTCGTGCACGACGTTGAGCCAGTTGCGCGGCTGCGCAAAAAGTGTTCCCGTCACGGGATCGCCCGCAACG
>DATHJA010000226.1:0-7070 GCA_035316475.1 Edaphobacter sp.
AGGCCGGAGGCGATGACGAAGGGACCGCGTCGTAGCACGAGCGAGGAGGTCTCCTTCCAGGGCAGGTGGATGGCATCGGCGGCCTGGCGAGTGAGTTGACGGAGGGTGTCGGCGCCGGCGGGATCGTGAGAGAGCGCAGCAGGAGATTTGGCGGCATAGAGAACGACGCCCTTGCCAACGCGGTGCAGGCCCTCGGCGGAGGGATCGAGTCCGAGGATATGGAAGAGATCCTGGCGCGGAGTGGAGAGGTGGAGCAGCGGGGTGCTCCACCAGTCGGTGGCCTGGTTGTAGGGATCTCGATCGTCGTCGATGACGAGGAGGGTTCCTCCGGATTTGACCCATGCGGCGATGGCCTGGTGGAACTTCTGTGAAGGAGGTTTCTGGCCCTCATAGGTGAGCAGCAGGAGACGGTAGTTTTTGAGGAAGTCTGTGGCGCGGTTGCCCTGCCAGGTACTTTCGATCTGGACGGGTTCGACGGGGATGCCTCGCATGAGCAGGGGGAGCGCGAGTCCGTAGAAGTTGCCGAGGTCGGGATCGGACGGGTTGGGCTGGGCGCGTTGGAACATCATGGTGTCGCTGGCGAGGACGCCGACGCCCTGGGTTCCTGCGGTCTGCCAAAAGGTCTTTGCCTGGTCCATCTGACCGAGGGCGTGAAAGACGGTCTGGAGCTCGGTCTCATACTCTGACGGGATAGGTGCGCGGTCGGGTTTCGGATTGGCGGGAGTGGGCTCGGTAACCGGGTAGAGCCCTTTGGGACCGAAGATGCGGTCGGGCCAGGGGAGGATCTCGTAGCTGGAGACGTGGGGCTGCAGGAGAGAGGCGACGAGGGTGGACTCCCAGTTTCGGCGGTAGTCGGTCCAGGAGTGATTGGGATTGTCTTCGATGGGGTCGTTGAGGTACCAGATGCGCTTTCCGGAGGAGCGGGCGATGTTCTGGAGGGCACCGTATTCGAGGAAGGCAGTCTCGAAGGTGCGCTCCTTGCGCTCGCCTTCATAGACGTTGGGCTGGCGTGAGGTTCCGGTCCACACCTGCGCGATAAAGCCGTCGGCCCCTACCTCGAGCAGGGAGGATTCCGGGGAGACGATCTGCCACTGCGCATAGTTGATCAGGGAGTGGGTGGCGACGTAGCAGGGGATGGATTTGCCGTGCTGCTGGCTCCATTGGCGGACGAAGTCGAAGACCTGGGCGAGAGCGCGGCGGTAGAGAAAGTATTTGAGCTTGGAGGCGCGGTACTGGGCATCGGGGGAGCTGTCGGGTGGCTGCCAAGACTGGTGGTAGAAGGCCTGCCACTCAGACTTGAAGGCGTCGGACCATCCGGCGCGGGCCCAGAACTCGGGCTCTTCGAGGTAGATGGCCTCGGCGCCGGCCTCGAGGGCTCGCTGGACTCCCTGACTGAGGTAGCGGCCGTAGCTTTCGGTGGGAGAGATGTAGGGCACCTCGCGGCCGGAGTGGAGGATGAGCTTGCCGGACTTCTCCTGCTGGGTCTCATTCCAGTGAGGCTTGCCGTCGAAGTCGCCACGGAGATAGTCGCCGTACCGTCCCCAGGCGACGCCGGTCATGACGGCGACGCGATAGCCATGATCGTGCCAGCTGCGGATGCGCTGGGGCATGGTGGCATCGATGCCGTAGACCATGACGGTGTGGGATTCGACGTTGACGCGAGGAGACCAGGCCTCCGAGGTCTGGAAGATGAGGCTTGATGCAGCTGAAGGGGCCTGTGCGGCTAACGGGACGGCTAAGAGGAGGAAGGCGGCGAGTCGCATCACGATGACATCCATAGTAATGGGGGTCGTTCTCAGAAGGTCTCCCGTAGAAGTTCTAGCGGAGAAGGAGTGGCAATGGCGGAGAGAGATAAATCGGATGGAGAGATGCAGGCACTCAGGGTGGAATGAGCATGGAGCGGCTCGCTCACAGGATGGCACTTTTTATGGCACGACCTTCCGAGACACCGCAATAGAATGTGCCCATGGGCGTAGCTGGATTTCCGCAAAGTGTCTTTCGGATGCTTGTTGCTATCGGTCTGGCTTTTGCGAGTGCCGCTACTGCTTGCGGCCAGGTATCCGGTGACACGGAGTGGCCGAACTATGGAAACGATCCCGGTGGGATGCGTTACTCTCCACTCACCGAGATCAACCGCGAGAATGTGTCGAAGCTGAAGGTCGCCTGGATCTTTCACACCGGGGACATCTCCGACGGCAGCCGCGACCGGAGGCGAAGCGGGTTCGAGGCTACGCCGATCCTTGTCGATGGCACGCTCTACCTTACGACGGGATTCAACCGCGTCATTGCGCTCGATCCGGCGACAGGAAAGCAGCGCTGGGCCTACGACCCCAGGATTGACCTGACGCTTGACTATGGCGATGGCTTGGTAAATCGCGGCGTGGCTACCTGGCTCGACCCCACATCCGCCTCGGGCCAGCCGTGCCGCCGCCGCATCTATGAAGCGACACTGGACGCCCGGTTGGTCTCGCTCGATGCAGCTACCGGCAAGCCGTGCATGGACTTCGGCGACTACGGCCAGGTCACGCTGCGAGACGTGCCGGGCTACCGTGCCGGGTGGTACCACATGACTTCCCCGCCTGCGGTGATTGACGGCCTCGTTGTCGTGGGATCGGCGATTGATGACAACCAGCGCGCCGCCATGCCAGCCGGAGTGGTGCGCGCCTTCGATGCCCGCACAGGCGCGCTGCGCTGGAGCTGGGACCCGATGCCCACCACAGTGACCGCGACGATGGAGAAGGGCAAGGAGCCCGTGCGGTCGTCGGGCGGCGCCAATGCGTGGTCCATCATGGCGGTCGATCTCGAGCGCGACCTCATCTTCATTCCAACCGGTACCGCCAGCCCCGATTACTACGGCGGACTGCGGCCCGGCGATAACCGGTGGGCCAACTCTGTAGTGGCGCTGCATGTCAAGACGGGTGAGGTTGCATGGGGATTTCAGCTCGTCCACCACGATCTGTGGGATTACGACACGGCCGCGCCTCCGCTGCTCACCACGCTGCGGCGCAACGGAAAAGATGTTCCCGTCGTCATTCAGGGCAACAAGACCGGGTTTCTCTATGTGCTGAACCGCGATACGGGCAAGCCGGTCTTTCCTGTGGAGGAGCGGCCGGCTCCGAAGAGCGACGTGCCGGGCGAGGTAGCCTCACCCACGCAGCCTTTCCCCGTGGCTCCGCCGCCGCTGTCTCAGCAGAAGATTACAGCGGACGATGTCTGGGGGCTGACGCCGAAGGACCGCGAGATTTGCCGAAGTTGGATCCAGGGGCTTCGTAACGAGGGCATCTTTACCCCTCCCAGCTTGCAGGGCACTCTGGTGGCGCCGGGAAATCTGGGTGGCATGACGTGGAGTGGTTACGCCTTCGATCCGCGGCACAGCCTTCTTTTCGTCAACACGAACAGTCTGGTCGCGAAGATCAAGCTCATTCCACGTAGTGATTTCTGGCGCGACGACATGCGCACAGAGGATGGCGACTATGCTCCGCAGGCCGGAGCTCCTTATGGGCTGTTCCGCCGATTCCTGCAATCGTCCTCGGACATGCCTTGCACGGCGCCGCCGTGGGGACAGCTTGCCGCGGTCGACATGGCTGAAGGAAAGATTCGCTGGCAGGTTCCGTTGGGCTCGATGCAGGACTTCGGCGGCAAGCAGCCACCGATCCCGCCGGGATCGATCAGCCTGGGCGGTCCGATCGTCACGGCGGGAGGGCTGGTCTTTATCGCCGGCACCTTTGATCCTTACCTTCGTGCCTTTGATGTCGAAAGTGGAAGAGAGTTATGGAAGGCGCAGCTTCCCGGCAGCGGCCATGCTACCCCGATGACCTACCGGCTTGGCACGAACGGGAAACAATACGTCGTGATCTCGGCTGGTGGGCATCCGAAGATCACCGAAGAGCCGCTGAGCGATGCGCTCGTCGCCTTCACCCTGCCCTGACTTTGATGCGTCCTTACGCCAGCGTGATCTCGAGCGCGGTTATGCTGGCGGGCGGGAAGGTATGGGTCAGCTTTCCGCCGGAAGGCTTGAGGCCGTCGACGGTACTCGGCTTGACCGCATCGGGGTGGGCGAAGTCGTTATGAGCGTGGACGTCCTTTTCAGCGAGGACGGTTCCCTTTGCCGATGCGACGGAGGCTCCGCGTACAGCGATCCCAGTGGTCATTGGTTGGGTGAGGTGCGGATTGACGACGGTGAGGGTGAGGGTCTTGCCATTGAGCGAGGCCGAGCCACTGAGTCCGGCGAGTGATTTGATGGGAGGAAGCTGGCCGATGTAGCTGCTGCCTCCGACCTGGCTTGCAGTGGTGCCGAGTGGATTCACGATGGAGGGTGCGGAAAACTCCGCCCGCACCGCCTGGGCTCCATGATGCGAAAGGTACATCTGGAAGACATGGAAGGTGGGAGTGACGCAGAACTTATCTTCCTGCGCGAGCATGAGAGAGTGGAGGCAGTTGATGGACTGCGCGACGGCGGCGGCACCCACTTTGTCGGCCTGGCGGTGGAAGATGTCGAAGGTGATGCCGGTAAGCAAGGCATCGCGCATGGTGGACTGCTGGGAGAGGTTGTACTGGGGGGTGAGCTCGGTGCCCTTGCCGTACCATGCTCCCCACTCGTCGATGACGAGCTTGACAGGATTGCGAGAGTCGGCGCCCTGGTTGGAGAGCGAGTTGGGGACGGCTGTGCTCATCGCCGTCCAATGATCGGTGATGACCTTGTCCATCAGGCTGCCACGAGTAAGCAGGTCGTAGAACTCGTCATCGTTGAAGGCGAGGGCATCGCCGCCGCCGAACTTCTTTGGGCTTCCGGAGGTGTAGTAGTGAATGGAGAGTCCCCAGAGGTGGCGGCGCTCGGGGTTGCCGTAGAGAGCCTTGAAGAGTCGGCGAGTCCAGTCGACATCGTCGCCGTTGGGGCCGACGGCTACGAAGCGCAAAGGAGTTTCTCCGAAGGTAGGGGTCCATGCCGTGAAGCGGCGGTATTCGGCGGCGTACTCCTCGGGAGTCATGTTGCCGCCACATCCCCAGGATTCGTTGCCGACTCCCCAGAGATCGACGTTGAATGGCTCGGGGTCGCCGTTCGCGGCGCGCTGTGCGGCGAGTGTATCCGGCGCGGCAGGAGCCGCGGAGTTCGAGGGTAGATCTCCCGCGGGAGCGTTGCAGTATTCGATCTCCTGGTAAAAGTCCCGCGCGGGTTGGGTGCGGAGATTGGCGGCGAGGTAAGGCTTGCAGCCGATGGCGCGGCAGGTGCGCATGAACTCGTGCAGGCCGTATTGGCTGGAGTCCTGTTGCTTCCAGAAGGCGGCGCGTGCGGGGCGCTTGTCGCGCGGACCGATGCCATCGCGCCAGTCGTAGGAGTCGGCGAAGCAGCCGCCGGGCCAGCGCAGCAGAGGAGCCTTGACTGCTTTCATGGTGTCGATGAAGTCTTTGCGGATGCCGTCGACATTGGGGATCTTCGAGCCTCCTCCGACCCACACGCCGTCGTAGATGACTCCGCCGAGATGCTCGATGAAGTGAGAGTAGATCTCGGGGGAGATCGTCCCGATGACCTCCGCAGGGTTGATGTCGATGTGGGCGTCGACCTTCGCGTCCTGCGCGAAAGAAGAAGAACCGCGCAGAGCAACTGCAGCGGCGGCAAGCGAGGACGACTTGAGAAAGCCACGGCGCGACGAAATATTTCGAGTCATGAAAGAGATCTCCGGGTAACGAAGCCTACGATATCGGGGATGCGGAGAAGGTTCAAGTGTCAGTGAAGAGATGGTGTGTAGTTCATGGCTTCCTGGCTGGAAGAAAACGGCACAAGGCTTTCGGAATTTCCGCTATCTCCTAAAGTTTTAGTTGACAAGCTGTCCCGAGCTGTCCTATTGTCCTAATGAATTAGGAGATGGTTATGGGAAAAAAGGAACGGGAGTCGCTGACCAAGCTGGAGCTACAGATCATGCAGGTGATCTGGAGGCGCGGCGCAAGCAATGTGAGCGCGGTGCAGGAGGATCTGGAGCAGCCATTGGCGTACACGACGGTGCAGACGATGCTGAACATCCTTCATCGCAAGGGAAAGCTCAAGCGCAGGCTGCAGGGGCGTGCCTATGAGTACGTGGCTACAGTGACCGAGGCCAAGGCGTTGAACCACGCGGTGCGCGATCTGGTGGATCGCATGTTCGGCGGGTCGAGCGAGGAGCTGGTGATGAGCCTGATCAAGAGTAGACAGATTGACGCGGAGCAGATTGCGCGGCTGACACGAAGGCTGGAGGAGGAAGGAGGCGGCGAATGAACGGAATCGAGAGCTGGTTGATCGGGTATCTCGTGAACTCGCTATGGATGGTTCCTCTGGTGTTCGCGGCGGCATGGGTTGCGGCGGGCGTGGTGCGGAGCGCCGGAGCGCGGGCCGAGCACAGAGTGTGGGTCGCCGCACTGTCGATGGAGGCGCTGCTGCCGGGGCTGCAGGTTCGGCCAGCCGACGTGTGGCACACCATGCTCGCGTTATGGGGAACGAAGGCCGGTGATGGCGACGTGCGTATTACGGTTGCGGCGGAAGCGGCACGGGCTCACGGAGGGTTGCAGCTTCCGCAGGTGTTGCTTTCGGCGATCGTCGTGGCCTACGTGTGCAGCATTCTTTATTTCGCGGCTCGGCTTGCGTGGGGACTGTGGAAGACCCATGCGATCGAGCGCGAGGCGGTGCCTGCGGAACTGGAGGGCACGATCGCGGCCCGGTGGGAGTGGCACAAAAGAAGTGCGGGAGTGAGGGACGCGGTGGTGTCACTTTCGGCGAAGACGCGTGGCCCCGCAACGCTGGGAATGCGGTGCGGAGTCCTGGTGATTCCGCGGGGATTCTTCGAGGGTATGGAGGAGAACGAGCTGGACGCGGTGATGGCGCACGAGTGTGCGCACATGCGGAGGCGTGACTTCGCGAAGAACGTGCTGTACAGCGTAATTGCGTTGTCGGTGGCGTATCACCCGCTGCTGTGGCTGACGTTCGCGAGGCTGACGGAGAGCCGGGAGATGGTATGCGACGCGATTGCCGCCGAGACGATTGCGGGTCGCGAAAGGTATGCGAGATCCCTTCTGCGGCTGGCTTCGCTGTTTTTGGAGAG
>DATHJA010000227.1:0-3209 GCA_035316475.1 Edaphobacter sp.
CAGCTTTTGAAAGATGGCACGAGCGGAGATGACTTGCTGCGCCCATTTTCTGAGGTTCGAAGGGCTTGTAGCAGTGGAGAAGGAACGATGAAGCGGGATGCAAGAAGCAACAGTCTGAAGCGCAGATTCGCTGGTTCGCGAAGCTGGCTGGCGGCGGGAACCCTGGCGGCGTATGCGGTGATGGGGGCGAGCCCGCAGGCGAAGGCGGCGGCGAAGTCGGGCGTGAGCGCGGCGGGGGCGGCGGTTCCTCCCGCGTCGAACCTTCCGGTCAAGCGGTTCAACATCGCGGCCGGGGGCTTGGACGATGCGATCAAGGCCTTCGAGCAGCAGACCGGAGTCCGCGTGAGGGTCGATATTCCGCAGGGGACGCTGGCGGGCTTTCAGAGCAGGGGAGTGGTCGGACTCTTTCCCGAGGAAGAGGGGATGCGCCAACTGTTGGAGGGGACTGGGCTGAGCTATCGCATCCAGGATCCGACGACGCTGGTGGTGGGTCTTCAGACGAAGGAGTCGGTCGACGTTACAACCTCGCCGAACTCGATCGCTCTGGGACAGTTCACCGAGCCTCTGACGGACACTCCGCAGACGGTGAATGTCGTCCCGCAGTTCATCATGCAGGAGCAGGCGGCGACGACTCTGCGCGACGGTCTGCGCAATGTGCCGGGTGTGAGCATCGCCGCAGGCGAAGCCGGAGCACAGGGCGACAACCTGACGATCCGCGGATTTTCGGCGCGAAACGACATGTTCATCGACGGCATCCGGGACTTTGGCTCGTACTATCGCGATGCGTTCAACTATGAAGCGATCGAGGTGCTGCAGGGGCCGGCGAGCGTGGAGTTCGGCAGAGGATCGACAGGCGGTGTTGTGAACCAGGAATCGAAGGTTCCTGTAGACCATGAGTTTGTGCGCGGCAGCCTGCAACTGGGCACGAACGCGATGCGCAGGCTTACCGCCGATGTGAACGAGCCTTTGAACGACTTCCTTCCCGGCTCGGCGTTCCGGATGAACCTGGTTGGGACTCAATCGAATGTGGCGCAGAGAGATTATGCGGAGACGCGCCGCTTCGGTATTGCGCCTTCAATCGCCTTCGGGCTGCATGCGGCGACGCGCGGGTCTATCTCTTACCTGCACGAGAGTGAAGACAGCATTCCTGACTATGGCCTGCCGTACTATGGCCTGCAGGCGGCTCGGGTGGATCGCAAGACTTACTACGGCTATCAGAACGGGAGCTATCTGCACACGGATCCGGATATCGTGACCGGCAAGATCGAGCACGACTTCGCGAACGGCCTTCTGGTGCGGTCGACGCTGCGGTGGGGAAACTATCCACGCGACATCAGTATCGTAGAACCGCAGGTGAACACAACGCCGACGTTTTCTGTGGTGAATGGAGTTGGGATTGCGACGTGTTCTCCTACAGCATCGACTCCTTGTTACAACGTGAATACGCCGCTGAGCGATGTTAAGGCGCGGCGAAATGTCATCAACCGGAACTCGACGGAAGACATTCTCTGGGAACAGACACAGGCGATTGGCCGGTTGAAGATCAAGTCGGTTGAGAACAATTTCGTGGTCACGGTAGAGGGCGGACGGGAGCGCTCGCGGCCGCAGAGCATCACCCGCAGCTCGACCATCTTTACACCGGTGCTCAATCCAAGTGCGCAGGATCTCGAGCCGGCACCGACGACGATTGGCGCGCGGACCTATGTGACTTCGAACGCGTACGGCATCTCCGGCATGGATACGTTGAAGTTGACGCAGTGGCTGCAGCTTTCGGGCGGCGTGAGGTTCGACTACTTCTACACGTTTGTGGATGCGACGGCCACGACGCCGGAGGTGTCGCAGCTGATTCAGCAGCCGACGTACCGCGGCGCGATTGTCATCAAGCCGAGGCGCAACGGCAGTATCTACTTCGACTACGGCACTTCGTTCAATCCTGCAGCGGAGTCTCTCTCGCTGAGTGCGAACAACGCGGTGCAGAACCCGCAGGAGAACGAGACCTACGAGGTGGGTACGAAGTGGGATTTGTTCAACGACAAGCTGAACGTGAATGGAGCGTACTTCCGCACCAACAAGTCGAACGTGTATGAGACGAGCCCAGTGGATACGACATTGGTGCTGAACGTCGGCAACCAGAGGGTGCAGGGCTTCCAGGTGGGGGCGCTGGGGCATCTGGCGTCGCACTTCGACCTGATCCTCGGGTACGCGTACCTGAACGGCATTGTGACGAACAGCATCGTGAACGCTTCTCCGTTCGGCTCTCTCTACAAGGCGAACGATCCTGTCTTCGGCATCTATCCGTACTTCATCTCGCCTAACAACTTCCCGCTGGCGAATGTACCGAGGAACTCGGGCAATTTGTGGGTGACGCACAATCTGCCGTGGAGGTTCGTTGGCGGCTTCGGCGGAAACTTCGTGGGGGCACGCCGCGCCAGCTCGACGGCCATGAATGCGGTGCCGCTGACGAACGGACCTACACCGGTGACAGATGTCCCGCTGGCGTTCAAGGCAATGAATGGGTACTGGATCTTCAATGCCATGCTACGCAGGCCGATCAGCGACCGGCTGGAGTTCCAGGCGAACCTAATCAACCTGACGAACAAGTTCTACATCGATCAGCCGCATCCGAACCACCTGATTCCCGGTGAGGGATTCAATGCCCAGTTCGGGTTCAACGCACACTTCTAAAATGGGTGGACGATGATGAGCAGCGGAGTAGGACCCACTCCACTGCCGTTTCTTTTGCTCCATAACTTCTCGAACAGGTACTTCTCATGCTGATTACGATTCCGAATATTCTGAGTGCCGGCGAAGTTGCCGAGATGCGGGCGAAGCTGGACGCGGCCAACTGGGTGGACGGCAAGATTACTGCGGGCTACCAGGCCCAGAGTGTGAAGGAGAACGAACAGCTTCCCGAGGCATCTCCGCTGGCGTTGGAGCTGGGCGATGCGGTGCTGAAGGGGCTGGCGCGCTCGCCTTTCTTCATGTCGGCCGCGTTGCCGCTCCGCGTCTTTCCGCCGATGTTCAATCGCTATCGCGGAGGAGGGCGCTTCGGGACGCATGTGGATACGGCGATCCGCTCTGTGGTTCCCTCAGGACAGAGGATCCGCACGGATGTCTCGGCGACACTTTTTCTGACGGCACCAGAAGACTACGATGGCGGCGAACTGATCGTCGAGGACACCTATGGCTCCCATAACGTGAAGTTGCCT
>DATHJA010000228.1:0-3666 GCA_035316475.1 Edaphobacter sp.
AATCTCGCGCAGTCTTGCGTCTGCACGTCTGTGATTTGGTATGCGCAGAGGGCGGCGAGACATCGTGGTGGATCCACCTGGGGCATAAGGGAATCAAGAATTCGCCCCCAAAGCACCCACTCCTCAGGCCCAGAAACCAGGCTCTGTGCGCAACTCAGGCGATGGATTATCCGTGCTCGGAGGATCTTCTCTTCCTTCACGGGGTCCAACGTTAGAGCACCGTTTTGGTTGGTTTCACTTTTGAGCAACACCCATTCGTTCCATCATTCTTCCGCAACGCGCCGAACAAGGAAGACGGCAGAAGTAAGGAGTACTCAAGACGATGTCTACCAGGATTCCAAGCGCGAACGAGATTCAGCGCAAATGGTTTGTCCTCGACGCCAGCGGTAAGACGCTTGGCCGCCTCGCCACACAAGCAGCCAATGTGCTGTCCGGCAAGCTCAACCCGCTCTACACGCCTTATATCGATACCGGCGACCATGTCGTGATCATCAACGCCGAGAAGATCGTTCTTACGGGCCTCAAGGCAGACCAGAAGCTCTATCGCCGCTACACCGGCTTCCCCGGCGGTCTTCGCGAAGAGTCGTTCATCAAGCTGCTTGCACGCCGTCCCGAGGCCATCGTTGAGCAGGCCGTCAAGGGCATGCTTCCCAAGTCGAAGATGGGCCGCCAGATGGCCACCAAGTTGAAGGTCTACAAGGGCGAGAAGCACCCGCATCTGGCGCAGAAGCCTGAGCCGCTCGAGGCGACCGCCTAAGTTTCGCGGATCGCATTTATCAAGTTTGATGGGCTTCGGCCCCGTTTCAAGAGGATTCAGAGGATATATGGCAGATTTCGTCCAGTACTATGGCACCGGCCGTCGCAAGAGCTCGATCGCGCGCGTCTTCCTGCGCCCGGGCAGCGGCAAATTTTCCGTCAACAAGAAGGACGTTGACGTCTACTTCGTCACCGCGCAGCAGCGGGCCGCCGCACGGCGCTCGCTCGGCATCGAAAACATTGGAGAGACCTTCGACGTCATTACCACCGTTCGCGGTGGCGGCGTCATGGGTCAGGCCGATGCGGTCAAGCTCGGCATCGCCCGCGCGCTGATGGTGTTCA
This sequence comes from Edaphobacter sp., assembly GCA_035316475.1. Taxonomy (GTDB): domain Bacteria; phylum Acidobacteriota; class Terriglobia; order Terriglobales; family Acidobacteriaceae; genus Edaphobacter. The sequence continues at coordinate 1,099 of DATHJA010000228.1, forward strand.
ACCCTGAGCTCCGCAAGGCGCTCAAGAGCGAAGGCCTCGTTACCCGCGACTCCCGCGCCAAGGAGCGCAAGAAGTACGGGCAGAAGGGCGCTCGCGCACGCTTCCAGTTCTCGAAGCGATAAAAAGCCTCCCAGCAAAGTTCTTTTGCTGCTGCTTTTTCGTATTGAGAACCTCAGTTTTGGCAGGAGCCTGATCCACCCGATCCGGCTCCTGCTCGCAACACCCGCAGGACCAGCAATCCCTGCGGCAAGGAGTCCAATCTCCCCTACGGGGGATCAATACGGGTCACGGATGAGCACACTCCGATGGCCTCAACCAAGGAGATCCAATTTGGCTACCATCACTATGAAAGAACTGCTCGAAGCTGGCGTTCACTTCGGGCATCAGACCAAGCGCTGGAATCCCAAGATGAAGGAATACATCTTCGGCGAGCGCAACGGAATCTACATCATCGACCTGCAGAAGACGCTCAAGATGTTCAAGGACGCGTCCAAGTTCGTCACCGACCTCACCTCCACGGGCAAGCTCATCCTCTTCGTCGGCACCAAGCGCCAGGCGCAGGATGCCGTGGCCGAGGAAGCCACCCGCGCCGGAATGCCGTACATCAACTCGCGCTGGCTCGGCGGCCTTCTCACCAACTGGGTCACCGTGCAGAAGTCGGTCAAGCGCCTCCAGGAGCTCGACGACATGTCGACCGACGGACGCTACGAGCTTCTCACCAAGAAGGAAGTCATCAAGCTCGAGCGCGAGCGCAAGCACCTCTCGACCAACCTCTCGGGCATCAAGAGCATGAAGCGCCTTCCGGATGCGCTCTTCGTCGTCGACTCCAACAACGAGGCCATCGCCGTCTCCGAGGCCCGCAAGCTCGGCATCCCGGTCGTCGCCGTTGTCGACACCAACTGCGACCCCACCGTGGTCGACTACGTGATCCCCGGCAACGATGACGCCCTGCGCGCCATCCGCCTCTTCACCACGAAGATCGCCGACTCGGCCTACGAGGGAGCCCAGATGGTCTCCGAGCGCGCCTTCTCCGAAGAGGTCGCCAACGTCCAACAGGCCGAGGTCGCTCCCGAGCTCATCAGCGAAGAGGGCGAGTTGAACGAGGTTCAGGCCTCCATCTCCGCTGCCGACGCCGACGAGGATGACAACGTCGATCTCGCCGCCGTCCTCGGTGGAAACATTCGCAAGGCGCCTGCCGCCGCCTCGGTCGACGAGCCCGACACGGCCATCGCCGACGCCGGAGCCTAAGCCCCACAGTTGGTCGGTTTCAAGCCGCGCATTCGCAGTGCTGTAACCGCCATCTGGCAACATCAGGGGGCGCGGGTCATCAAGCCCGCGCCCCTTTTGTCTGATCACGCTATACACCACTTGAAGGGAACTACCAATGTCTGACACCGCCGTAAAGATCGATGCAAAGCTCGTTAAGGAACTCCGTGAGAAGTCCGGCGCTCCCATGGGAGACTGCCTGAAGGCGCTCCAGGAGGCCAAGGGCGAAATGGAAGATGCCTTCGTCGTCCTCCGCAAGCGCGGCATGGCGTCTGCCGCCAAGAAGGCCTCACGCACCACCAACGAGGGCTCCGTCGGAACCTACATCCACGCCGGCGGCAAGATCGGCGTCCTCGTCGAGCTCAACTGTGAGTCCGACTTCGTCGCCCGCACCCCTGACTTCCAGGAGCTGCTCCGCGACATCGCCATGCACATCGCCGCCGCCGACCCGCGCTACGTCCGCCGCGAGGACGTCACCTCCGACGACATCGAGCGCGAGAAGGAGATCTACCGCGCCCAGGCTGCCTCCTCCGGCAAGCCGGCCAACATCGTCGAGAAGATGCTCGAGGGCAAGATGAGCAAGTTCTATGAGGAGGTCTGCCTGCTCGACCAGCCCTTCATCAAGGACCAGGCCCAGACCATCGCGCAGATCATCTCCGCCCGCGTGGCCAAGCTCGGCGAGAACATCTCGGTCCGCCGCTTCGCACGCTTCAAGGTAGGCGATCCAAACTGGACCGTCGCCACCACCGCCCAGGCTTCTACGGACGAAACCTCCGCATAACTCAACCTCTCTCATCGAGAAAAAGAGCCCGGGCGACAGCGCGGGCTCTTCTTTTTGCTCTGAACGCGAGGAGGCCTTGAAAGGCCGGCGGCAGCATGGGCCTCGGGGAGTGTATTCTGTGCGAGTGTCGAAACTAACCGAAAAATTTCCCTCTCTGAAAGCTCCTGAGACCGCCGTACTCTCGCGTGTCGATCGCCGTGAATTTATTAAAACGAGTTCTCTGGCCGCTGGTTCGCTCGCGTTTGGTGCGCCTGCATTTTTGCGCGGACAGAACCTCAACAGTAAGTTGAACATTGCCTGCATCGGAATCGGCGGGAAAGGTCGCAGCGACACAGATGCCTGCGCCGGCGAGAACATCGTCGCGCTGTGCGATGTGGATACAGGTTCCCAGGCTTATGAGACGCAGACCAAAAAATATCCGAGCGCGAAGTCCTACAAAGATTTCCGGCAGATGCTGGATCAAATGGGCGATCGGATCGACGCAGTGACCGTTTCGACGCCGGATCATATGCATGCGATTG
>DATHJA010000229.1:0-11336 GCA_035316475.1 Edaphobacter sp.
TACCACCGCTGCCGCCGCAAGAACCCACATCATCGCCCGAAGTATCAGCCGGACCATATCCCGCCTCCGCAAAAAAACGCCATCCGGCGCCGCTGTCCCATGTATCTTCTTCGAAAATAAATGGGGATGATCCTTGACAAAACGAAATCCCAAGAATTTTCCTTGCACCATGTACTATCGCAAATCTTGGTCAAACCTTCTCTTTGTCTGTCTGCTTTTCTTGCTGGTTGGCTGTTCCATCTCTCCTCTGGCGCGGAATACCGCCGCCTTTTCCAGCGCCACCAGCCTCGTCGCCGACAACACCCAGAACGCTTACCGCACAGCAGTTCGCCTCAACGAAGAGGCGCAGGCATCTCTGCTCGTTGCGCGGTATGACACCGACCATCCGATGGACCCGCACTCCATCCGCCCCCTCATCGACGAGAAGGGCCTCCAGGCGCGCACCGAAGTCCTCGATGGGCTCCGAACTTACGCCCAGACCATTGCTGATCTTGCCAGCGGTGTCTCCTCCCCCAAACTCGACGAGGCGGCAGCTGCCTGCGGTTCGAACCTCAAGTCTCTCGGAGATGCCCTCGCCTCTTCCACCTCCATTGGCATCAACATCACCTCCACTGAGGCCAATGCCACCAGCACCGCCCTCAAAGCCCTGGGCGACTTCCTGGTAAATCGTCAGGTCAAGTCCTCGGTCCCCAAAGCAATCCAAAACATGGATCCCACAGTCGAGGCTCTCTCCAGGCTGCTCTCCAGCGATATAGATATCCTCCGCGACCAGGCCGGTCGAGACTATGAGCAGATCCTCGCCCAGCAGGATGGCTTCATTCGCCACGCCGGCTCTTCCCTCTCAGCCAGCGAGCGCCGCGCCGAGATTCAACGCCTTCCTCGCATCCTCGCCAGCAAAAAGGCGACCGACGATATGCTCACCGAGCTTCAACTCTCCATCCAGAAGCTCGCCGTCACCCACCATGCTCTTGCCGTAGCCGCAGCCAGTAAGGACAGCGCCTCGCTCCAGGCCCGCATCGCCGACCTTCGCGCCTCTGCGGAAAGACTGGCTACCTTCTACCAATCCCTCTCCGAAAGCTCAAAGTAAAAGGACGAATCCATGTCGCGCGCAAAATCTTCCTCCAGAAAGACTGCTTCTCCGCCTCCCAGTCCTGCGGTCGCTACACCACAATCAGACCCTTCTCCATCGCTGCCGCCTGCCTTTTCCAATCCCGACACCGTCGCTACCTATAAGTCTCTCTACGACATCCTTGGCCGAGCCTATTGGGAGGCCTCTGATGTCAACGCCAAAGACACAATTCAGGGGGCCCGCGACTCCATCTACGAGATCCTCACCGATCTCAACGCGGCCAAACTCGAAGCCAACACAGCTCTCTTCCTCGCCCTGCAGGCGAAGATTCGTGACACCAATAAGGCCCTAGACGAGATCAAGGAGAAGGTTAACAGCATCACCAAAAACATCTCCACCGCTTCTAGCGTGATTGCGGCCATCGCAAAGGTTCTCAGCATTACACCTGCTCTCCTATAACGAGTCGCGTCTCTCATCACAAATCAACGATCATGCACTTCTTCCTATAATGAGAAACGGAAGGAAGCCGCAGAATGGGTCTATTCAAGAAAAAGATCAAGCAGGAGCACAAGGTCATGCTCCAGGCAGAGCGTGCCGCCGGCACTCTGCTGCCCGAATACCACCGTCCCACCCCGGAGTGCCCCCACCCCGAGCGCTGGCACATGTACGACTCCATGACCGCCGAGGCCGAGGTCCTCGAGTTCCTCTACACCCTCGTAACGACCATCAAGCCCGAGTTCGTCGTCGAAACCGGCTCGTTCCTCGGCGTCTCCACTCTCTGGATCGCAAAGGCCCTCAAAGCCAATGGATTCGGAAAGATCGTCTCCTGCGAGTTCGATCCCATTGTCTTCGAGAAGGCGAAGGAAAAGATCGGCGCCTCCGGCCTCGCCGAATGGATCGAGCTCCGCAACGAATCCTCCCTCGAGATGCACATCAACGGCACCATCGACCTCTTCTTCTCCGACTCCGACATGCCCATCCGCGAGGCCGAGGTGAAACGCTTCCTCCCTCAAATCCGGCCCACCGGCCTCATTCTGATGCACGATGCCAGCTCCCACCTTAAAGTCGTCCGTGACGCAGCCTTCAAAATGGAATCTGAGGGTCTGCTGTCCTGCATCTTTCTTCCCACACCCCGCGGCCTCGTTCTCGCGCAAAAAAAGGAAGGGCGTGCGTAGCGGGCTCTGGACCGGCCGGATTATCTCGTTTACTCTCATCTCGCGACAGATGTTCCATCGAAAAGGAGACTCTTATGGTTCGACGTACCGTACCCTGCCTTACGGCCGCGCTTCTCTCCACCATCCTGTCGGTCCCGACTGCAGCTCCAGCCCAGAACGTACAACAGGCCGCTCCTCTGTCTCAGGAGGACGGTACACGCATCGTCAACGAAGTCCGCAAGCGGCTCGCCGGCCTTCCCAATTTCGCTGTCTTCGACTGGATCACCTTCGGCTTCAAGGGAAGGACGCTCGTCCTCAACGGATACGCCTCGCGGCCTACCCTTAAAGACGACGCGGGCCGTGTCGTAAAGGACATCCCGGGGATCGCCGGAGTAGACAACGAGATCAAGGTTCTTCCCCTCTCTCCGAACGACGACCGCATTCGCGCCGCAGTCTACAACCGCATTTACACGCAACCAGCTCTGCGCAAGTACAACGCCAACCAGGGATCGCTGGCACAAGCTATGGGACCAGGAGGACGCAGCTTCGGAATGATGGCCGGCGGAATCACTAACAATCCTCCCATCGGCTATCACGCCATTCACATCATCGTGAACAACGGCCACGTCACTCTTTATGGAGTCGTCCTGAATCAGAGCGACGCCACAATAGCCTTCATGCAGGCAAACTCCGCGCCCGGCGCCTTCAGTGTCGACAACGAACTCGTCGTCGAGGGACAGGCTCCCGGCAAAGAGCCGAAGTAGTCAGTACTCTCACTCCGCGCGCAGCGCCTCGATCGGGTTTACGCTCGAAGCCCGCCACGCAGGCGCTGCGCACGCCATAGCTGCGACAAGCAACAGGGTCGTTACCATCCCTACAAACACCATCGGGTCCATTGGTCGGGTTCCGTAAAGTAACGACCGTATAACGTAGCCGACTGCCACGCCACCTCCTGCACCGATCGCGAGGCCAGCTGCTACTGGACGCATCCCGTCGCGCAGCACCATGCGAAGAACCTGCCCGCGCTGCGCACCCAACGCCATCCGTATTCCGATCTCTGTCACCCGTTGCGTGACGACATAGGACAACACCCCATAAAGGCCCACCCCAGCCAGTATCAGCGACAACGTCGCGAACGCCAGCACGAGAGAAGTCGTAAGGCTCTGGTTCAGAGTCGATTCGCCGACAATCTGCGGGATGGTAAGCACATCGACTACAGGGAGCCGGGGATCGAGCGCAGCGATCTCCTTCTGGATGGGAATTGCATAGTTCAATGGATCGCCGGATGTGCGTACAACCAGGGTACGTCTGTAGTTGTTGTCGCCTGAGAAGACCGGATAATACATCGTCGCCTTTGTCTGCTGCCCCACGCGCCACAGCGTGTTGCCCACGACGCCAACGATCTCGTAGGTATCCTTCTTATTCGTGGTGTCCGTACCCATCACGACCGTGCGCCCAATCACGTTCTCGCCTGGATAGTACCGCTTCACCAGTTCCTCAGTGACGATGACCTTCTTGGATTGATCCAGCCGATCGTGCTCAGTAAACACCCTTCCCGCAATCAGCGGAATGCCAAGTGTCCTAAAGTACGCAGGATCCGCATACCTGATCATCGCATCGGGTTGTTTGTTGGATTCATAGTTCGGACGCTCCGGAATGATGAAGATTCGGTCGCCGTCCCAACCGGCGCCCGGCACCGTCGAACCCAGCCCCGCCGATTCCACTCCGGGGATGCGCCTCACGCGCTCCAGCAGCGAGTCAGAGAAGGTAATGTTCTGCTCCGGCTTACTGTATTGATCCTTCGGAAGACTGTATCCCACCGTCAACACATGATCGCCTGGAATCCCAAGGTCCGTCGTCCGCAGTTGCACAAAACTCTTCAGCAGCAGACCGGCGGCAATCAGCAGCACAACGGTCAGCGCAATCTCCACGCTCAACAATACTTTGCGCAGCCGAGCCCGCGACACGCTCGCTCCCGCAGACCGCGAGGAATCCTTCAGCGCTCCAAGAATTCCCTTCTGCGTCGCCGACAGGGCCGGCAGCAGACCGGCAAGGATGGCGGCTACGCAGATGACGCCAAAGCTAAACAGCACAATAACTCCGTCTACATGAACCGATTCCGCCCGCGGCAACCCATGCCAATGCACCTTGAGCCACGCCGTCCCCGCTAGCGCGAGCAGCAGCCCCAACACACCGGCGCACGCGCAAAGAATCATCGTCTCGGTCATCTGCTCGCGGAGTAGCGCAATGCGTCCGGCACCAAGAGCCCCACGAATCGCCATCTCCTTCTGCCTTGCCGCGGCACGGGCGACAAGCAGGTTGGAGACATTCAGGCATCCGATCAGCAGCATGCACGCCACCGCCGCCATCATCATCAGCAGTGGAGTCTTCACATCCTGCACCAGGTCATCGATCATTGGGCGCGACATGGCGTCCTCTGCCACCGGCCTGCCGATGTACTCCGTGTGCATACGGTACTGCAGTGCGCTCACCTCCTGGGTCGCCGTCTTCAGGCTGACGCCCGGCTTCATCCGCGCGACAACATAGGGGTAGTGATTGTCATGCTCAGCCAGCCGCTCCGCTGTCTTGCCATCGGCGTAAGGAACCCAAAGCTGAGACCGTGCGTCGGGATACACAAACCACTTCGGCAGAACACCAACGATCGTGTATGGCTTTAAGTCCAATTGAACGGTCTTCCCCACAATCGAAGGGTCGCCGCCAAATCGCCGCTGAAAGAAACTCCAGGTCAGCATAGCCACATGATCACCGCCGACCCTGTCTTCATCTTCGCGAAACGTCCGTCCCAATGCCGGCTCAACGCCAAGCAAAGGGAAAAAGTTCCACGTCCCCTGCTGCGCCGCCACCACCTCAGGCAGTTCTCCATGGTCTCCGATCACGTTGAAGTTCGATGAGTGATACGACGCCATGTCCTCAAATCCATGGGTACTCTTTCGCCACTCGAAGAAATCCCCCGGAGCAACAGGGTTATAAGGATCGCCAAGCGTGTTGGAGCGCCAGTGCTCATAGAGCATCACAAGGTTGTCCGGATCGTGGAATGGCAGCGGCTCCAGCAGTACGGCGCGGACAACCGTGAATAGCGCCGTCGTCGCTCCAATGCACAGTGCCATCACCGCAATTGCCGTGATCGAAAATCCGGGAGACCTGCGAAGACCGCGTGCAGCATACTTCACATCGCGCGCCAGCGTCTCCAGCCATCCCCAGCTCCATCCGCGACGAGCTTCGTCACGCAACACCGTCGGATTCCCAAACTCACGCATCGCTGCCCTCCGTGCCTCTTCCGGTGTCTCTCCACGAGCGATGCGCTCGGCCTGTTCCTGCTCTAGATGAAACCGCATCTCTTCGTCCAGCCGGGCCGTCTCCCGGCTCCGCTGAAACAAGGTCGCCACCGACTTTCTTGTTCGGTCCATCCAGCGCATAAAACACCTCGTAACTGCCCGTTGGCCTTAACTCTCAACCACAAGATCGATCGCCGCCGACAGCCTCGACCACATCTCCCGTTCCTTCTCCAGCTGCGCCTGTCCAGCCGCCGTCAGCGAGTAGAACCGTGCCTGCCGGCCCGTCTCCGTCTCCGCCCACTTCGACCGGATCCAGCCCTGCTGCTCCAGCCGCTGCAGCGCCGGATACAGCGAGCCCTGCTGCACCTGCAGCACATCGTTCGAGATCTGCTGAATCCGCTTCGCAATCGCCCATCCATGTTTCGGCTCCAGCGACAGCGTCTTCAGAATCAGAAGTCCCAGCGTTCCCTGCACGAGATCATTCGGTCTGCCCATACTATGTTTATCTACACTAAATGAGTGTAGATTGTCTAGGCGTCAATACGCAGGTGCACTCTCAGTGGTTCCCTAAATTTATTTAAAGGTTGAAGAGCTCTTTAAGCCGCTTCGTCTGCGCCCGGCTCACCGGAATCTCCGTCTTCTTTGGATCATCCATCCGCAGCTGATAGCTTGACTTGAACCACGGCACTACCTCTCGGATGTGCTGGATGTTCACCAGGAACGACCGGTGCGCCCGCCAGAACGCCTCCGGGTCCAGTTGATCCTGCAGCTCCTCAATCGTTCGGCAGTTCGAATGGCCTTCGACCGTCGGCGTCACCACCGTGATGGTGCCCTCGTCGATCGTGGCAAAGCAGATCTCCTTCTGGTCCACCAGCAGCAGCCGGTTCTGCGCCCGCACGATCACCTTTCCGGTGTTCGCCACCTTTGGCGCGGGCGCCAGAGCCTGCTCACCCATCAGACGCAATAACGCATCCAGCTTGGACTCCGTATCGGCCGCAGTCTGGCCACCATCCGGACGCTCCTCCTGGACCAACCGGCTCTGCGCCTTCTCGATCGTCTGCAGCACACGCTTGCGGTCGAAGGGCTTCAGAAGATAATCGACCGCATTCACTTCAAAGGCCCGCACCGCATACTGGTTATAGGCCGTTGCAAAGACCACCTGGGGCAGGGGAACCCTCCGGTCCAGCAGCTTCTTCAGCACGCCGAACCCGTCCAGCCCCGGCATCTGCACATCCAGAAAGACCACATCGGGCTTGTGCGTCCGGATCAGCTCTACTGCTTCAATTCCATTGGTTCCCAGGGCAAGCACATCCACACCGCCCGCACGCTCCAGCAGATACTGCAACTCCTGCCGTGCCAGCGGTTCGTCGTCGATAATCAGCGCCGTCAGTGACATCTCGGAAGGGTCGTCAGTTGCAGATACAGAGCAACTCGCCCACTAGTCACTATACGCCCGCAGCCTCGCCGGGGCATGGTCCTCGGCCAGGTCGTGGCCGCACTGCGAGCAGTACACATCGGTGATCTGCACCCCGCGAAAGCACCGTCCACACACCGGAGCCATCTGGAACTGGCACTGCGGGCAGAAGTGGCAGGTCGATGGAATCTCCGTCCTGCAATGCGGACAGGGGCGCAGCAGCGGCTGACGCAGAAGAAAGTACACCACCGCGCCGATGCCTCCCGGCATCAGCACTACAATCAGCATCCACAGCCCTGCGGGCATCCTGCGCCTCTTCACATCGCGGCTCACATAGCCCACCAGCAGGACATAGCTGGCAAATGCCGTCCCCCACGAGTAGCCCATCAGCAGCCGCATCGGCAGCATCTCGTGCTTATGGTGCGGCATCACCACGTGAAACAGATATTGCACCGCCGCAAAGACCACGGTGGCCAGTAGGATCGACCAGGCCGGAATCAGGCTCAGCTCGTCTTCCTGTCCGGCCTGAACCTCAGGCCCCCGGTTTTCACTCGAAACCGAGAACATCGTCATTGCGCCATCTCTCCGCTGGAGCGCCGGCTATGAACACGGCGGAACCAGACCATCGCCAGCAACGCCGCCGAAGCCGGCAGAAACCACAGCAGCAGTACCACATACTGATCACTTGCATCCGGCATTCCCGTCGGAGTCAGCTCGTACTCGTCCAGCAGTGACCATACCGCTGTCACCAGGATCACAACCATTGCTGCGCATACGGTCAACGGAACCCAGAGACTCCGGATCTTCTCTCTCCGTGTCGACATCTGCCTGGCTCGTTCCCGCACCACCCTGTGCGTCCGGTTCACCAGCGATGTCCGCGCTCCCACCTCGAGCGAACCTATCGCCTCTCGCGCCAGCGCCTTGTCGCGCTCCGCTCCGTCATCCATCCGCTCGCTCATCCCCTCGCCTCCGCCACCGCAGGACGATAACTCCTCAACTTCTCCAACTCGGGCCGCAACGACGCCAGCCCCCTATACAAACGCGACTTCACTGTCGACAGAGGAGCCCGCGTCACCCCGGCGATCTCCTCCAGCGACATCTCTTCGTAGAACCGCAGCACCAGAACCTCGCGATAGGAGGCATCCAGCGTCAGCAATACCTCACCCACCTCCGCCGAATCTTCCCGAGACGCGAATTGCTCCAGGGGCGAAGGCCCGGTCATCGCGACCTCAAACGGCCGCTCGTCCTCGTCGCTCTCGCTCATCTCATCCAGACTCGACATCGTGCGCTTGCGCGACAGGTCAATTACCAGGTTGCGTGCGATCGTGAACAGCCAGGTGTCGAACCTCGCCTTGCCGTTGTATTGCGCGCCGCGAACCAGCACGCGCATCCACGTCTCCTGAAACAGATCCTCAGCCACCTCGCGACGTCCGGTCAGAAACAGCAGATACCGCAGCAGACGGTGCTGATACTGCTCAATCAACTGGTCGAGCAGCTCAGGATCCTGACGCTTGAGTCCGCGCGCAATCGCCGCATTCTCTTCCTGGGTCAGCGCGACCTGCGCCGTCGTCATCGTTTGGGTTCCAGCGTTCACTGTGGTGTTGACGCGAATTCCACGGAAAAAGTCTCGGTCCCGAGGCTCATGATTCGAAAAACCTCGTCTTGGCTCCGAATGCCCCATCGAAAATCCTCATAACCGCGCGGAATTGGCTCAGTTTTGTCATTTTACGGCCTTTCCGGCAGCTTCGCCCACGATTTCCAGCCTGTAGACTGGAAAAATGGAAGTTCTTTACGGCCTGCATCCCGTCGAAGAGGCCATCCGGGCAGGCTCGGGCCGCCTCGACCGCATCTCCATCGCCCGCGAGCGCCGGGACGCCAAGCTCGATCGCCTCTCCTCCCTGGCTCGTTCCGCTGGCGTCCGCGTCTCGGTAGAACCCCGAGATCAGCTCACGCGCGTTGCCAAGACCGAGGCGCATCAAGGCGTCGTCGCCTATCTTCGCGAACGGGCATTCCTCACCATTGAAGACCTCCTCGTCCCCGCCGCTGACGGCCACCATCGCTTCTTCCTCGCCCTCGACGGCCTGGAAGACCCTCACAATCTCGGTGCCATCCTCCGCACCGCCGACGGGGTCGGAGTCGACGGCGTTATTCTTCCGGAGCGTCGCAGCGCCCCCATCACCGCTACAGTCGCAAAAACGTCTGCCGGGGCCTCCGAACACATCCGCGTCGCCCGCGTAACCAACCTCGTCCGCTCCCTCGAGCAGATGAAGAAGGCCAACATCTGGGTCATCGGTCTCGACGAGCGCGGCACCCCCGACTACACAGACTTCGACTTCGCCACCGACTGCGTCCTCGTCCTCGGACGCGAAGGCGCCGGCCTCCACGACCTCGTCAAAAAGACCTGCGACCACCTCCTCCGCATCCCCATGGCCGGACAGGTCTCCTCCCTAAACGTCTCCGTCGCCGGAGCCGTCGTCATGTACGAGGCCCTGCGCCAGCGCCGCTCCGCCAGCGTCCAACCAAAGACCGCGGCCGCGCCTCCGGCCGTAAAAAAGCGAAAAGGCCTCGGCAGCATCTGATGATTCGTTTCTTTCTCCTATTCCTCGTCTCCACTGCATTCGCCGCATCCCAGCAACCAAGCGCCCCTTCGCAGGACCCCCAGGGACAGGTTCTCTTCCATCGCAACGAAGCCCAGCCAGCCCAGTCGCCTGCCGAAGCGCGTAAAGCTCCCCGCACCTCCGAAAAAGACATCGCCTCCATCACCGATGCGGAGCGCTCCGCCATCACCTTTACCGCCTGGGACCTCGACCTCCACCTCGCTCCCGCAACTTCGCATCTCGCCACGCGAGTGCGCTTCACCGTCCGCAATACCTCATCCGCCCCCATCTCGCGGCTTGCCCTCCAGCTCTCCTCCACCCTTCACTGGGAGAGCCTCACCGCACCCATCCCCCTCACCTTCACCGAGCACACCCTCTCCACCGACGCCGACCACACCGGCCAGGCGACCGAGGCCCTCGTCCTCCTCTCCCATCCCATTCCTCCGGGCTCCTCCCTCACCCTCACCGGCCTCTACTCTGGAGCCATCTCCGCCTCCGCCGAGCGCCTCACCCGCATCGGCGCGCCTCCCGGCCAGTCCGCCAGCGCCGACTGGGACCGGATCTCGCCAGAGATCACCGCGCTCCGCGGCTTCGGCAACGTCCTCTGGTATCCCGTCTCCTCGCCCCCGTTCTTCCTCGGCGACGGAGCCCGGCTCTTCCAGGCCATCGGCCTCTCGCGCCTCCAGCAGGCCCCCTCTACCCTGCACCTTCGCCTCTCCGTCGAGTATGTAGGCGAGCCCCCCGTCGACGCCTTCCTCAACGGCCGCCGTCAGCCCCTCGACCACGTCGCCGAAGAGCCCGATGCCCCCGTCACCGAGTCTCACGGCATCGCCACCGCCGACTTCCCCGCCTCCCCCCTCGGCTTCCGCACCCCCAGCCTCTTCGTCACCTCGCAGGCTCTCCGCCCCTCCGAAAACCAGCTCCTCGCCATCGCCACCAACCGCCCCGAGGCCATCTCCTCCTATACCGCCGCCTCCAACTACGTCTCCCCCATGCTCCGCGATTGGCTTGGCCCAGCCCCGCTCACCCCTCTCACCCTCATCGACCACCCCGGCCAGCCCTTCGAGGACGATGCCTTCCTCACCGTCCCTCTCAACTCCACCGACGCCCGGCAGATCACCCCGGCGATGATCCACTCACTCGCCCACGCCTGGTTCCGCTCCTCTCTCCCGTGGCTCGACGAGGGCGTCCCCCAGCTCCTCTCCCTGCTCTACACCGAATCCACCGACGGCCGCGAAAAGGCCCTCAACGAGCTCCGCGCGCTCATCAACCCCCTTACCCTCGTCGAGTCAGAGACACCCGCCGTTTTTACCAGGCCCTCACAGAATTCAAGCTCCGAGTCGAGCAGCTCTTCCAACCCCACACCCAGCGAGCCCGATCCCTCCGCTCCGCCGACACCCCTTCCCTCCACCCAGCCCCCGCCCCCTGGCCAGCCCGGTCAGAGCCTCATCGCCGCGCACGACGAGGTCTACTACCGCGCCAAGGCCGCCGCCGTCCTCTGGCTCCTGCGCTCCATCACTGGCGACGTCCCTCTCCAAAAAGCCCTCCAGCTCTATCGCGAAGAGGTCCGCCACGCAGATCCCGCCACTCCTGAAGATCCCCGCGCCTTCCAGCGCATCCTCGAAGCCGCCTCGCATAAAAACCTCGCGCAGGTCTTCGAGGACTGGGTTTACAACGACCGCGGCCTCGCCGATCTTTCTATCGTCAACGTCACCCCGCGCGATCTCCCCGCCCGCAACGGCAAAGGCGTAAGCTCGCTGGTCGCCGTCGAGATCCACAACGCCGGCTACGTCACCGTCGACGTCC
>DATHJA010000230.1:0-12254 GCA_035316475.1 Edaphobacter sp.
CGTGGCGAGCCCGCCGTCGGTGCGCAGACGGACACGGCCGCGCATGCCGTTCTGGATCAGCACCTGCTGCGCCTCGGCCAGCCCCAGCTCCCACGGATTGCCCGCATACTTGATGCTCGACAATGCCGCGGCACCGGTACCGCCTGTGTTTCCGGCAATCACCACATAGTCGGCATAAGCCTTGGCAACGCCTGCAGCAACAGTTCCGACACCACAGCCCGAAACCAGCTTCACTCCAACGGTGGCCTTCCGATTCACCCGCTTAAGGTCATAGATCAGCTGGGCCAGGTCCTCGATGGAGTAGATGTCGTGGTGCGGCGGCGGTGAGATCAGCGAGACCCCGGGCTGCGCATGACGCAGACGGGCGATCAGGCCACTGACCTTGTGGCCGGGAAGCTGTCCGCCTTCACCGGGCTTGGCTCCCTGCGCTACCTTGATCTCGATCTCCTCGGCGTGCGCCAGGTACTCGGCTGTGACACCGAAGCGACCCGAAGCGATCTGTTTGATCTTGTTATTCAGCGAGACGTGAACAGCGGGAGCCTCCACTACCGGCTCGGCCACCGCGATCCCGCCTTCTGCGTGCATCGCGGCACTCGCTCCTCCCGATCCTGGCAACGTCTCCGAACCTACAGGGTGATTGCGGTAGACAGCGGAGTCTTCGCCGCCCTCTCCCGTATTGGACCGCGCACCCAGCATATTCATAGCTGCGGTGATGGTCTGGTGCGCCTCAGGACTCAACGAGCCAAGCGACATCGCGCTTGCAATGAAGCGCTTTGTAATGCTCGCCGTATTCTCCACCTCGTCGAGAGGTAGCTCCGATCCTGCAGGGCGAATCTCCAGCAGGTCGCGCAACACTGCCGGATCGCGAGTGATGACATCCTTGCTGTAAATGGCAAAGGCGGCAGTAGGATCGGCAGGCATTGGAACATTGCGTGCGCTTCCGACGACAGATTGAAGGGCCTTCACCGTAGGTGGCTGCCAGGCATGCGGTTCCGCAAGATCGGCCTTGCGGAATCGGACCCAGCCGTAATCCGGCAGATCTGTCGTTGCGACGGCATCTGCGCTTGCAGGCTGCCAGGTCTGTCGAATCTGGCGATCGACCTCCGCAAATCCAATTCCCGAAAGCGGAGCCGGCGTATTGGGGAAGCAACGATCGACCACGCTCGAGTGCAGCCCGAGGATGTCGAACTGGCGGGCGCTGCGATAGCTGTCGACGACGGAGATTCCCATCTTCGACATGACCTTGGCCAAACCAGCATCGAGAGCCTTGAGCATCTTCTTCTCGGCAACGTCGGGGTCTGTTCCCGCAGGCGCGAGCGAGCGTCCGGTCTCGAGAGCAAGCCATGGGCAGACCGCTCCCGCGCCATAACCGATCAGCACGGCGACATGATGAATGTCACGACAGTCGCCCGCCTCGACCGCGATTCCGGCCAGCGTTCGCAGACCTGCGGCGACAAGGGCCTGGTGCACGGCTCCCGTGGCCATCGCCATCGGGACCGGGAGGGAGTCTGAACTCGCGGCGCGATCGGTCAGCAACAGCAGGCGCGCCCCATTGCGGACCAGCTCGATCGAGCGATCGCTCAGCTCATCGAGGGCCTGCACCAGAGTCTTTCCGCTTGAAAACACGCACGACAGCTCGGCAAAGCTCAGCTCATCGACATGTGGATACTTCCCTGCGCGAAGAGCCTGTACCTGTCCCAGCGAGAGGAAAGGCGAGGTCAGCGAGACGCCCGGAAGCGGAGCGTTCTTGTCGAGCATGTGAGGCCACGGGCCGAGACGGGTATGCAGCGAGACCACGCAGGCCTCGCGCAGAGGATCGATGGCCGGGTTGGTGACCTGGGCGAACCGCTGCCGGAAGTAGGCATATACCGGGCGGGGCGCGCGAGCCAGGAAGGCCAGCGGAGTATCGTCGCCCATCGACCAGACCGCATCTTTGCCTTCGGTGGCCATCGGCTGAAGGATCATCCGGACGTCCTCGCGGGTGTATCCGAAGCCCTTCTGCAGGCCGGTCAACGTTGCGGCCTCGAGTGCTGGAACAGGCTCCGGAACCAGCGGAGCATCCTCAAGGAGCTTCGCGTAGATCGGGTCGTCCGCGTCGAACAGAGCGAGTAGCTCCTCGTCCTCATAAACCTTGTGCTTTTCCAGATCGACGACCAGCATCTGTCCCGGTCCGAGGCGTCCGCTGTGCGTCACCTCGTTCGGGTCCAGGTCGACCAGTCCGATCTCCGATCCCGCGACCACTAGGCCATCCTTCGTGATGGCAAACCGGCAGGGCCTGAGACCGTTGCGATCGAGCACTGCTCCCACCAGGCGTCCATTGGAGAAGGCGATCGCAGCAGGGCCATCCCAGGGCTCAGTGCAATCGGAGTGGTAACGGAGGAAGGATGAGGTGTGCCCTGATGCTGCTGCAGGAGGCATCAGCATCCGCATGGCCTCGGCCAGGGTGCGTCCGTTTTGTGAGATCAGTTCGACCGCCTCGTCCAGGCTTGTCGAGTCGGTTCCACCCTGGGTCAGAACAGGCTTGCACTCGACCGGAAGCGTGGAGTCGCGGGCCGCCATGCGGGCGCGGTTACCCCATACGGTATTGATCTCTCCATTGTGCCCCAGGGTGCGGCCCGGCTGAGCGCGGTGCCAGGTAGGAAGGGTGTTCGTGGCATAACGCTGATGGAAGATGGCAAAGGAAGTCACGAAGTCGTGACAGGCCAGATCCGGGTAGAAGAGAGCAAGGTCCTGCCCCGTACACATCGCCTTGTAGACGATGGTCTGCGACGACATGGAACAGATGTAGCCATCCACCTCTCCCTGTTCGTGGGAGCGCTCGAACTGCTTGCGCGCAAGGTAGAGGCGGCGCTCCATGGTGGAGTCGGCAGTTTCATCGGCGTCCACCACCAGCACCTGACGGATCTTCGGCATAGTCGCGAGCGCCATCTCGCCCAGGTATTCTGTCCGGAGCGGAACATCGCGCCAACAAAGCACCTTAAAATCGTGCGACTCGAGAGCCCGCTCAATCAGGGCCTCAGCGCGGGTCTCTTCCTTCGGAATAAAGACCATGCCAACGCCAAGTTTCTTGTCGGCGGCGAGGGAAAGGCTCTCGGATTGAATCAGAAAATCGCGCGGAATCGCAAAAAGAACGCCAACACCGTCGCTGCTTTTGCCATCGGCAGCCGTTGCTCCACGATGAGCTAGCCGGCCTAACGCCGTGAGCGCCTGCGCCAGAATCTTATTCGAAGCAATAGCTTCGACCGAGGCCACAAATCCGACCCCGCAGGAGTCATGGTCGAACCGTTCATCAATCAGGGATGGCGCCTGGGAGGGTCTGGGGCTCACGCTTCCAGAGCGGGAGACGGGCGCTGAAGTGGGGACGAGGGCGCGAAACCTTTCCATGATTCAATATACGTCCGATGAACGACGAATTCACCGGATAACCTTTCCGTCAAGGTATGGGCGATGCTCCGCGTGGAACACCATTGCATAAGTATACATCATGAATGTATATTTATGCATGCCCGGGAAGTTTTCGGTTTTGCCGTGGCAGAACAGCGATGCAACACAGATGAAACAACAACGTCATACCGTAATTCGTGAACTGCTCGGAAAGGCTCCAATTGCCAGCCAGGACGAGTTACGGAGAAAACTTGCTGGGCGTGGTTTCCATGTTACACAAGCAACCCTCTCTCGTGACATCCACGAGCTGAGATTGTCTAAAGGACCGGACGGCTACTCGCTCTCCAATGGAAGCGACAGCGAAGAGGACTCACTTCCCGGCATCCGCGAAGTGCTGCAAGGCTTTGGTCTGGAGGTGCGTCAGGCAGCGAATCTTCTGGTGGTGGTTACGACCACAGGCGGCGCGCAGCCCATCGCGGCGGGAATGGACTATGAAGACTGGCCTGAGGTTGTCGGTACGATTGCAGGGGACGACACGGTTTTGATCATCTGCCCGGATATCGAGCAGGCAACGCAACTGAAGACACGGATCGAGCACTACATTGGCTAATCTGGACACCATCGAAAAGACGACCGCGGCGGGCACGACTGGAAAGACGGCCAGTGTCCCGACGAAGCAAACCCCAAAGATAGCTGTAGCCGGCGTCAGCGGATACGCCGGCGGCGAGCTGGCGCACCTGTTGCTGCGTCATCCCGGCATGGCAGGAACGGCGCCACTGTTTCTGGGCCGAGCCGGCGAGGCACCTGAGTCCGTGACCACCCTTGAGAACATTCACCCGCAGCTGGCCGCCATCGCCACGAATGCCTCGCACCGCATCGAACCCTTCCACTGGGATCGACTCGCCGACGCCGGAACCGAAATCCTGTTCCTCGCGCTTCCTCACGAGCAGTCCCGCGAGTGGGCTCCTGAGGCCATCTCGCGCGGCATCCGCGTGATCGATCTCAGCGGAGCGTGGAGATTGCAGGAGACGCACAACCGCGCGGTCTACAAACTGCACGACGCCGATCCGGCGCTCGCTGCCGAGCTGCAGGAAGAAGCCGTCTACGGCTGCCCCGAGCTTCATCGCGACGCAATCCCCACTGCTCGTCTGGTGGCGAACCCGGGCTGCTACGCAACGTCCATCATCCTTGCGCTTACACCGCTGGTAAGGGCCGGGATCCTGGATCTGGATCGCGGAATTATCTGCGATGCGAAGTCGGGGGTCAGCGGCGCAGGCAAGGCTCCCACCTCGAAGACGCACTTCATGTATGCGGCGGATAATCTCTCCGCTTACTCGGTCTTCGGGCATCGCCACACCGGCGAGCTGGTGGAACAGCTCTGCCTGAACGCCGACCAGATCCAGTTCACGCCGCACCTTTTGCCGATTCCGCGCGGAATCCTCGCGACGATCTACCTCCGGCTGAAGCAGCCGGTGCAGGCGGCGGAGATCAGCGATCTGTTCGGCAGCTTTTATGCCAGCAGCCCGCTGGTGCGTCTGCACGCGACGCCGCAGCTTCCGCAGATTCAACATGTGGTCCGCACTAACTTCTGCGATCTTGGCTTCGCACTTGCGGAAGACGGCAAACATCTGATCGTTGTCTCGTGCCTGGACAATCTGCTGAAGGGTGCCGCGGGCCAGGCCGTGCAGAACATGAACCTGATGTGCGGATGGAAGGAAGAGGAGGGCTTGCTGTGAGATTCGTCGTAAAGCTGGGTGGCGCGGGCCTTGAGAATCCAGCACTGCTGCGCGCCTGCGGCAAGGCCATCGCCGAGTTGGTCACCGATGGCAACCAGGTCGCCGTGGTCCATGGCGGTGGTGTGCAGTTGACCCGCACTCTGGCACAGTTGGGCAAGAAGAGCGAGTTTATCTCAGGCCTTCGCGTAACTGATGCGGAGACTCGGGATACCGCGCTGATGGTTCTGGCCGGCCGCGTCAACAAGTCGCTAGTGGCGTCGCTGGTCTCGCACGGGCAGGCAGCTGTCGGCCTCTCCGGAGGCGATGGCCATGTCTTCCGCGCACGCAAGAAGAAGACGAATCCCGACCTCGGTTTTGTCGGTGAGATCGCATCGACCGATCCGCGCTGGCTCGAGGCGATCTGGGCCATGGGAGCGATTCCTGTCATCTCCTCTATCGCGCTCGGCTTCGACGGAGAGTACTACAATATCAATGCGGACGAGATGGCAGCAGCTTGCGCGATTTCGACCAAAGCCGACACGCTGGTCTTTCTGACCGACGTGCCTGGGGTGAAGGGGGCTGACGGCAGCGTGATGCGCTGGTTGACGCTCGGGCAGATTCCTGCGCTCGAAAAGCAGGAGGTGATCTTCGGTGGAATGCTTCCCAAACTGAATGCATGCCGCGAAGCGTTGTTGCATGGCGTCAAACGCGTGCGCATCTTACCTGCGGAGTCGGCGGCGCTTCTACCCGATCTCTGCTCGACACGAGTCAACGACGGAACGGAGGTCATGGTCGCATGAACCTGGCATCGATTCAGGCTGCGGAGAGCAAGTTGCTGCTCAATACCTATGAGCGGAATCCTTATCTTTTTGTCAGCGGCAAGGGCGTCTTTCTTGAGGACGAAAATGGAAACCGCTTTCTCGACCTGCTGAGCGGCATCGGCGTCTCCGCCCTCGGCTACGGCCATCCCGCCATCGAAAAGGCGATCGCGTATCAAAGTGCGCGGCTCCTTCACACCTCGAACCTCTTCTTCCACGAAGGGACCGCCAACCTCGCGCTTCGCTTGACAGAGATCAGCGGCATGGATCGCGTCTTCTTCTCGAACAGTGGCACCGAAGCCTGGGAGGCCGCCCTGAAGCTGGCTCGCGCCTATGCGACGAAGGTCCGCGAGAGCGGCAAGCGCATCGGAATGAAGTTTCTTGCTCTCGAGCACAGCTTTCACGGACGCACCATGGGCTCGGTGGCAACGACGCATAAAGAGAAGTACCGTCTTCCCTTCGCACCGGTGATGCCGGATGTGGAGTTCGTGCGCTTCAACGATGTCGCCGACCTCCGCGCAAAGTTCTCCGAGGATGTCTGCGGCATCTGCATCGAAGCTGTTCAGGGCGAGGGCGGCATTCACCCCGTCTCCAAGGAGTTCTTCACGACAGCACGCGAACTGTGCGATTCGACCGGAGCCCTTCTGCTGGTCGATGAGATTCAGAGCGGCCTGGGACGCACCGGGAAGTGGTTTGCCTACCAGCACTACGGCATCCAGCCCGATGTGACGACCCTTGCCAAACCCATCGCCGGGGGCATCCCAATGGGAGCGATGCTCTGCACGGAGCGTGCGGCCTCGGCCTTCACACCCGGCATGCATGGAACCACCTTCGGCGGAGGTCCTCTGGCATGCGCTGTGGCCATCGCCGTCATCGACACGATGCAGGGCGAAAACCTGCTGGCCCACATCGAAGAGGTCGGCGGATTCTTCAAGGCTGAGCTCGAAAGACTCCAGAGCAGTCACGACAGCATCACAGAGGTACGTGGCATGGGGCTGATGCTCGGCATCGAGCTGAACTCCGCTGAGCTTGCGAAACAGGTAGCCGCGCAGATGATGGAGCGGCGCATCATTATTAACCGGACAAGCGAAACAGTGCTTCGCTTTCTTCCTCCCTACATCCTCGAAAAGAAGCACGTCGAGACGGCTATCGACGCGCTCGACGAGATTCTGAAGGCGAACACGGAACTTGCCGGCGCGACGCCGGCCGGAGAAAAGATACATGGGTAGCAAAACAGTCATTATGAATACCAAGCCAGGGACCTCCGGAGAAGAGATCACCCCGCGCAAGCCAACGGCTACGCTCGGCATCCAGTCCGACACAGCGTTCAACGAGGCGGCCAAGCGCCTGTGTGGACGCGACCTCTGTTCCATCGGCGACTTGACCGTGGAAGAGACTGCGGCCATCATGGAGCTCGCTCATGCCGTCAAGAATCACCCGGAAGACTTCCGCCACGCGCTCGACGCCAAGCAGATGGTGATGTTCTTCGAGAAAGCCTCCCTGCGCACCCGCCTCACCTTTGAGGCTGCAATTAACACGCTCGGCGGCAATGCAATCTTCGTCGACCAGACGCAATCCCCTCTCGGCGAGCGCGAGTCCCTGCCGGACATGGCGCGCAACCTCGAGCGTTGGATGAGCATCATCGTGCTGCGCACTTACTCGCACGAGACCATCACCGAGATGGCAGCCTGCTCCCGGGTGCCGGTCATCAATGCGCTGTCCGATCTCGAGCACCCTTGCCAGGCGATCGCCGACTTCCTCACGCTCGAGGAGCGCTTCGGCTCAGCCGAGGGCCTGCGCTTCACCTACATTGGCGACGGCAACAATGTCTGCCACTCGCTGATGCTGATCGCCGCGCAGCTTGGAGCACACTGCACCATCGCAACCCCCAAGGGCTTCGCCCCCAAGCTCGAGATCATCCACAAGGCCATCGAGATCGCCGAATCGACCGGCGGAAGCATCACGCTGTCACACGATCCCATCAAGTCCGTCACCGGCGCCGATGCCGTCTACACCGACGTCTGCACCAGTATGGGCTTCGAACACGAGGCGACTAAACGCGCTCCAATCTTCAAGCCCTACCAGGTCAACGAAGCCCTGATGGCCAATGCCCAGCAGGATGCCGTCTTTATGCACTGCCTTCCCGCGCATCGCAACGCCGAGGTCACCGACGCTGTCCTCGACGGCCCGCAGTCGATCGTCTTCGATCAGGCTGAAAATCGTATGCACGCACAGAAGGCGCTCCTGCTGATGCTGCTTGGCGGAGCCAAGCGAATCTCCAGCGCCCGGGGACGCGGAACCCAGGCTCGCAAACGGCCATCGCTGGTCTAAGTCATGACAAGAGAACTCTCCGCAAGCACGATGAAAAGGAGCCGGTAAAGTGAGCAAGATGTGGTCAGGGCGGTTCCGTGAACCGCTCGATCCTGCGTTCGAGTCCTGGCAGCGTTCGTTTCCCTTCGATGTGAGGCTGCTCCCCCAGGAGATCACCGCCTCGAAGGCGCACGCTCGCGCCATCGCCGCCGCCGGTATCCTTTCCGATGCCGAGCTCGAGAAGATGCTCGACGGTCTCGATCGCGTCATCCCCTTCTCGATCGAAGAGGTCGCGAAAGTTGCATCTCACAACGCCGCACTCGAATCTCACCTCGCCGAGATCGTAGCTCTCGCCCCGCAGGCCGAAGACATCCATCACTTCGTTGAACTGCAGCTGACGAAGCTGATCGGTGATCTCGCTCTGAAGCTGCACACGGGCCGCAGCCGCAACGAGCAGATCGCCACCGACATGCGTCTCTTCGTGCGTGATGCCATCGACCAGGCGCTCGACGGCCTGCTCGCGTGGCGCGAATCCCTCGTCGCTCTGGCCCGCTCCACCGGCGACGCCGTCATGCCCTCCTACACGCACCTGCAGCGCGCCGAGCCCGTGCTGATCGCGCACTGGCTGCTGGCCTACGTCGCCATGCTCGAGCGCGACTTTACCCGGCTGACGGACTGCCGCAACCGTCTTAATCTCTGCCCGCTCGGCTCTGGCCCCATCGCGGGCGCAACCCTCGCGCTCGACCGCAACATCGCGGCCGAGGCCCTTGGCTTCGACGGCCCCACGCCCAACAGCATGGACGCCACCAGCGACCGCGACTTCGCGCTCGAGTACACGCAGGCGCTCTCCACGCTCGGCCTGCACATCTCGCGATTCGCCGAGGAGCTCACCCTGCACTCCACCGCCGAGTTCGGCTTCCTCGATCTTCCTGAGCGCTTCTCTACCGGCTCCAGCGCGATGCCGCAGAAGAAGAACCCCGACCTCACGGAGCTGATCCGCGGCAAGGCCGGGCGCCTGCAAGGTGCGGCTCTCACCCTCGCCACCATCGTCAAGGGACTTCCGCTGGCCTACAACAAAGACCTGCAGGAGGGCCAGGAGCCGGTCTTCGACGCGACAGACACCATCCACGGCATCCTCGCCCTTCTTCCCTCCTTTACGCAGGCTCTGCGCTTCCGCACCGACGTAACGAAGGCGGCGGCTCAGAAGGGCTATCTCAACGCGATGGCCGCGGCCACCTATCTCTCCAATAAGGGAGTTCCCTTCCGTAAAGCTCACGAGATCATCGGCAACGCAGTTCGTCTTGGCCTCGAATCCAGCCGCGAGTTGGATCAGCTCTCCCTCGAGGAGCTGCGCGGCCTGAGTGATCAGTTCTCCGAGGACTTCTTCGCAGCCATCACGCTCGAGGCCACGCTCGACTGCCACGACGTCATCGGCGGCACCGCACGAGCCCGGGTGAGGGATGCCGTCGAAGGTGCCTCCCTCCGGGTTGAGTCCGATAAAGCCTCGCTTGCATCAAAAAAGTCTGCGAAACTTGGCGTGGAGCGTACTGCCCTTGTCTAACTCGTCCCTATTGCCTGTCAGCGAATCGACCTCTTCCTCGCGTCCGCGCGTGGGCGGCGCCGTCGTGCGCAAGGCAAAGCTTCCGGATGCGGTTAACATCTTCGAGTTGGTCAACTCGCTCTCCGGCGATGGAACCCTGCTGCGCCGAAGCTACGCAGAGATCTGCGAAAATGTGCGCGACTTCACCGTAGCCGAAAGCGAAAGCGGAGTCTTCCTTGGCAGCGGCGCCCTCCACCTCTACGGCCCGCATCTGGCCGAGGTTCGCTCCATCGTGGTCAAGCCCGAGGCCAAAGGGCAGGGAGCGGGAGGCAAGCTGCTTCGCGCCCTTCTCGAAGAGGCCGAAGAGCAGAGCGTCACAAGTGTGTGCCTGTTTACCCGCATCCCCGACTTCTTCTTCCACTTCGGTTTTCGCGTCGTCGATCGTACCGTCCTTCCGGACAAGATCTACAAAGACTGCCAGACCTGCCCTCGTCTCTATGCCTGCGATGAAGTCGCAATGGTGCGTGGCCCCGTTCCCAAGATTGCCGTTCTTGGCCCAAGCCGGTTTCCTCAGCCTGAGCTGGTCAAGCTGCAGGCAGGCTCGCTGACGAACAGCGGAAAATAATCTTCGTTCGATTCCGCAGCAAGGTCCCGAAGCACGCCGAGGGTTACGGCCACTGAGCCTGTTCACCAGGCGTGATGGAAGCCATCCTTCTCTGTTAGGTGAACCTCGGTGCGGAAGAGGTCGCTCAGGGAACGCTCGGTCAGCAGATCCTTCTTCGATCCATCGGCGACGATGCGTCCGTCCTTCATCATCAGGATGCGGTCGATCTCCGGGATGATGTCGGAGACGTGGTGCGTAATGAGCAGGATTCCGGTTCCCTGCTGCGCCAGCCGCCGCAGCAGCTCTCGCAGATCCTGCTGCGCGGCGATGTCGAGGGCGTTCGACGGCTCGTCGAGCAGCAGCATCTGCGAGGAGGCGACCAGCGCGCGGCCGATCATGATGCGCCGCTGCTGTCCTGCGGACATGTGGCCGACGAGCTTGTCGCGTAACGGCTCGGCGTCGATCAGGGTCAGGATCTCGTCGGCGCGGGCTCGCATCTCGTCGGTGACGGTAAGGTTCGGCCAGAGCGTGGAGCTCGAGAAGAAGCCGGTGAGAACGGCATCACAGCCCGAGGTCGTCAGGGTCTGTCTTCCGGGAAGCTCGGCGGAGACGACGCCGAGGCGCTTCTTTAGCTCAGTGAGGTCCCAGCGGCTGCGGCCGAAGATGCTGACCTTCGTCTCAGGCTGAACGATCGGGTAGCATTCGCAGGTGATGGTCTTGATGAGGGTCGACTTGCCGCAACCATTCGGGCCGAGGATGGCGATATGCTCGCCGGCGTTGACAGAGAGGTTGATATCGTGGAGAACGACGTTTTCCCCTCGAGCTACGTTGACGTGCGAGAGGTGCAGAAAAGGCTCATTCGCTTGCGAGTGCATCGTCTAACGATAGCGCGCGCTCGTGACGTTATCGAGCATCATGCATCGAATGAATAGCTTCATCAGTAATGGCGGAGGAAGCATGAGGTTCGATACATCGAGCAGCGACGAAAAGATCGCCTACGCTCTGCTGCGGGCGGTCGCGGGAACAAATCTATTGATGCATGGCGTGAGCCGCCTGCTGGCAGGGCAGCTGGGATTCACGACGCATCTCACGGAGCAGTTCGCACGCTCGCCTCTTCCGGAAGCGATCGTGCATGGGTTCGGTACGGTGCTGCCTCCGATCGAGGGACTGATCGGGTTGCTGCTCCTCATTGGGTGGAAGACGCGCTGGGCTCTGATTGCGGCTTCCCTGCTGATGTTGGTGCTCACGTTCGGTTCGGCGCTGGTGCAGGACTGGGCGGCAGCGGGCACGCAGCTTATGTATGCTCTGGTCTTCTCGGTGCTGCTGTTTCTGCGGCAGTACAACTCGTGGTCGGTCGATGGATGCTGGAACCGAGACTAAATCCCACCCGCAGGTCCTTCGACTTCGCCCCTTCGGGCTTCGCTCAGGATGACACTTCGGTCGTACCTCTCTTTTGACACCTCTGTCTATTACAAGCCTTTCAAGACGGAGCCTATGACGCCGCCGATCACGCCTGATTCGGTGTTCTGCTCGACGCGCTCGACCTTCATGTACTCCTGAAGCTGGTGGGCTAGTCGCTGGATGGGTAGGGTCTGGAGCCAGACGCGGCCGGGGCCGGTGAGGGCGGCCAGGAAGATTCCATCGCCGCCGAAGATCAGGTTGCGAATTCCGGGGACTCGCTGAATCTGGAAGGAGACATTGGCGTGGAAGGCTCCGACGTGTCCGGGGTGGACGCGGAGGGTCTCGCCGGGAGCGAGGTCCTTGACGATGACCTCGCCGGAGAGCTCGAGCCATGCGAGTCCCTGGCCGGAGACCTTCTGCAGGAGGAATCCGTCGCCGCCGAAGATTCCGGCTCCCAGGGACTGCTGGAAACCTACTCCCAG
>DATHJA010000231.1:0-4610 GCA_035316475.1 Edaphobacter sp.
GGCGGAGTACGCGACGAGGCCGAGATTCGTGGGCATCGCCGCACCTATATCGGCGCCCTTCCCGGGCAGATTATCCAATCGATGAAGAAGGCGGGAACAAAGAACCCGGTCTTCATGCTGGATGAGATCGACAAGATGGCCTCGGACTTCCGCGGTGATCCTGCCAGTGCCCTGCTCGAGGTTCTGGACCCGGAGCAGAACACCTCCTTCCAGGATCACTACCTCGATGTGGAGTACGACCTCTCGCAGGTGCTCTTCGTCGCGACGGCCAATGTGCTCCATACCATCCCGGGACCGCTGCAGGACCGCATGGAGATTCTGCGTCTGCACGGTTACACGGAGCTGGAGAAGCTGGAGATTGCCAAGCAGTATCTGGTGAAGAAGCAGCGCGAAGCGACCGGACTGACTCAGAAGCAAATTGCCTTTGAGGACGATGCCATTCGGAACATGATTCGCGCCTATACACGCGAAGCCGGCGTAAGGAATCTCGAGCGCGAGATTGGCAACGTCTGCCGCAAGGTGGCACGCCGTGTCGTAAAGAACGGTGCCTCGCACGAAGAGATGGTTACGTTCGAAAATCTTCCCGACCTGCTAGGCGTGGCGAAGTTCCGCGACTCGCAGGTACACGAGAAGAGCGAAGTCGGTCTGGTAACAGGTCTGGCGTGGACGGAGGTTGGCGGTTCGATCCTGCAGACTGAGGTGCAGGTGCTCGATGGCAAGGGCAAGCTGACGACGACCGGGCAGCTCGGCGATGTGATGCAGGAGTCTGCGCAGGCTGCGTTGAGCTATATACGCTCGCGCGCCCATCAGCTTGGACTGACCAAGGACTTCTATCGCAACGTCGACATCCACGTGCACGTCCCCGAGGGAGCGATTCCGAAGGACGGCCCCTCGGCAGGCATCACGCTGGCCACAGCCTTGGCCAGTGCGTTGACGAAGATCAAGGTGCGCCGCGATATCGCCATGACGGGCGAGATCACGCTTCGCGGCAAGGTGTTGCCTATCGGTGGGCTCAAAGAGAAATTATTGGCCGCTCACCGCGCCGGCATCTTCGAAGCAGTGTTGCCGGAGGACAATAGGAAGGACCTGGCCGATCTGCCGGATCTGCTGAAGACCTCGATGAAGCTTCATTTCGTGGAGGACATGGACCAGGTTCTGCAGATCGCGCTTGAGGGCAAACTGCCGGAGCTGAAAGAGGAAAAACCGGAGGCGTTGGCTCCAGTCCTTCAGGGCAATCTTGAGATTCCACAGCAACCGGTAGCGCGTCAATAAATACTGGCTCCAAGCATTCGTGAAGCCGGGCCTCTTCAGGCCCGGCTTTTTATATGCAAACCTAAACGGCGCGCCTTTTGCTGACGAAGTGCAGGATGATCGAGAGGATCGCAAACAATAGAAGAAGATGGATTAGAATTCCAGCGGTTTTGAAGACCAGAAAAGCCGTGACCCAGATAACAAACAATACAACAGCCAGGGTAAGGAACATGGCAGTGCCTTCTTTCTTTCGGCTATATCTTTGACGTCATGAAGGATGAGAGCCAGTTTCACCGGGAAGCGTTGCCCTCGGACAAAATAGAACAGAGGAAGGCAAGCAGAAAGAGGGGACGCCACAGCGTGTGGCGTCCCCTCTTCTCATTGGTTCAGGTTAGATTAGCGGCAGCGGATTAGCAGCCACCCGCGATCGACGGAATCAGCATGATCTCGTCGCCGTCCTGAAAAGCATAGGTCTCTCCGCCAAGAAAACGGATGTCCTCATCGTTGACATAGATGTTGATGAAGCGGCGCAGCTTGCCCTCGTCGTCCTTGATCTGCGTGCTGAGCGCGGGGAAGGTGTGATCGATGTCCGACAACAGCGCCGGCAGATTCTCCGCCGTGGAATCAAACTGCTTGCGGCCATCGGTGTGGCGTGTGAATGCGGTGGGAAGCGTAACTTTGACTGCCATGAATCAGTTTCCTCCTGCTGTAACCAATGCGGGCTCTTCGATGATGCCGTCCAGCTCGCGAAGATAAGCGTCGAAATCAGCCAGACGCGGACGGACGGCCCGTTCCTGCTGATACTGGCCGATGAGAGCATCGGTCGTCTTGAGCCCGTTCCCGGTGATGCAGCTTACGGTAAGCTCATCGGGAGAGATGCGTCCATGGGCATAAAGGCGCGCCGTAACTGCCGTGGTCACGCCGCCGGCGGTCTCGGTAAAGATGCCCTCGGTCTCGGCCAGCTCCTGGATTCCGGAGACGATCTCTACATCGGAGACATCCTCGGCCCATCCACCGGTCTGCTGGATCATCTTTGCCGCGGCCGGACCATCGGCAGGATTGCCGATAGCAAGCGACCTTGCAATCGTGTTCGGCTTCTGCGGCTCGATGTAATCGAGGCCCTGTTTGACCGCCTGCGAGATCGGCGAGCAGCCCGTGGCCTGTGCACCGAAGAACCGCACCGGCTTGTCCTCTACAAGGCCGAGATAGATCAGCTCCTGGAAGGCCTTGCGGATCTTGCGGATGAGCGAACCGCCAGCCATCGGAACGATCACGTTGTCGGGAAGACGCCAGCCAAGCTGCTCGGCGATCTCATAGCCCACGGTCTTCGAACCCTCGGCGTAGTAAGGCCGCAGGTTTACATTCACGAAGCCCCAGTTGTATTCGTCGGCAATCTGGGTGCACAGACGGTTGACATGGTCGTAGTTTCCATCGATGCGAACCAGCCGGGCGCCATAGACCTGGGTGTTCAGGATCTTCGCGGGCTCAAGGTCAGCGGGGACCAGGACACACGCCTTGAGGCCAAGCCGCGCCGCCTGGGCCGCTACAGAGTTGGCAAGGTTCCCGGTGGAGGAACAACCGACCGTATCAAAGCCAAAGCCCTGCGCATTGGCCAGCGCGACCGAGACGACACGGTCCTTGAAGGAGAGAGTCGGAAAGCATACAGCGTCGTTCTTGACGTAAAGGTTCGTTGCGCCAATGCGGCGTCCCAGATTCTTCGCCCTCACCAACGGAGTGAAGCCGACAGGAAGATCAGGCTGGAAGCCCTTCGGCAACGGCAGCAGAGTGGCATAACGCCAGATGTTTGCCGGTCCCTTTGCGATGGCTTCGCGAGTGAAGATGCCGCGCGCGGAGTCAAGGTCATAGGTGACTTCAAGGGGAGCCAGGCAGTCCGGGCAGGCAGAGAGTGGCTGGTTGCCGAACCGCTTGCCACACTCATTGCACTTCAACTCATAGGCCGTCGACGAACAAGAATAGCTCATTACGCTCTCTCCAGAATGGAGGAGGTAACGGATCCTATGACGTCTCTCATGGAATTCTGTACATGTGTAAAAACACGTGCAGACAGGCGGATTTGAAAATCGCGGGGCTACTTATCAGGTTTCGCCCCGAATCTCATGTTCCCCGTTCCCAGGAGAGAGTTGACACCGGTCGCCCGAAATAATGGTTTCAGGCCGGTTGTCGTGGCGTCGCAGGGCTCGTCCCTCAACCACTCTTCATGAAATTCGCGTCTGAGGCGGAAACATCTCCGAAACAGACTGAACACTTCTTTTGTAACACAGGAACGAACTGGTCGCAACCAGTGGACGTTATTCGTTCTCCTCGAGGATCTTGCGTACCCCACTTACAAACGCCGCTGGGTCAAACTCCGTACGCAGAATATCGTCGGGACAATCCGTAAGGATCGCAACGCGCCAATTGCAGACAAAAGCTACCCTTTGGCCGGGCTCTGCAGTTTTGATTTGCGAGCAGAGATCTTCTGCGCTGGGGATACCAGATTCGCCTTCGACATCCATCAACACCAGATCGTAGCGCCTGCTCTGAAACATCTTCAGCGCCTCATCGGTCCTGAGAGCGGAGTCTACCTCGAACCCGGAGATGCAGAGAATCCGATCGCGAAGAGGACGTAGTGTCTCCCGGGAGCAGATGTGAAGGATTGAAGGCTTTGCTTCAGTGGAATCCATAGCGACCTCCATAAACTGACAGCGTACGGCTCAGGAGATCGCCACGTTGGAAATGTGACCGGAGAGACGGTAGGTCGGCAGCATCAGAAATGAATTGCTTTACTCATTATTTCATCAAAAATCAAACCATGAGCATAAGGGTCGAGCGTCTGTGCTGCGTCAGGCCAGGACCTCGGCCTTATCTTTATCAGAAAGCACCACATCGGGCATCGCAGGAGTGGGTACCAGAAGATCTTCCTTGCGCATCACCAGTGTGGTGGCGTTCAGCGACGCCAGCTCGAAGCCGTGGCCATGCGTAATCGCGTCGGTCGGGCAGGCCTCGACACAGTATCCGCAGAAGATGCAGCGGTTGTAGTCGATGTTGTAGACCTTGGCATAGCGTTCGGCGCTCGAGATGCGGTTCTCCGCCGTATTGTCCGCCGCCTCGATATAAATGCAGTTGGAAGGGCAGGCCGCCGCACACAGGAAGCAGGCTACGCACTTTTCCAGGCCATTCTCATCGCGCTGAAGCTGATGCTTTCCGCGAAAGCGCTCCTGGAACTTCGCGCCGCGCATGGGGCCTTTGCCGTCAGGATAGTTCTCCACCTCTGTCGGCTGGAATGCTTCCTTCAGGGTAACGCTCATTCCCTTGACGATGGCGGCTGCATTGCGAACGATGGACATACTACGAGTATA
>DATHJA010000232.1:0-4591 GCA_035316475.1 Edaphobacter sp.
AAGAAGCCCGGCGACACCGTACAGCGCGACGAGCCGCTGTTTGAGATCTCGACCGATAAGGTCGATGCCGAGATCCCCTCGCCCGAGGCCGGCACCTTGAAGGAGATCAAGATCGGCGAAGGCACCACCGTTACCATCAACACCGTCGTCGCCGTAATCGAGAGCGGCGCTGCTGGTTCTGCAACTCCGGCGAAGGCTGAAACTGCCGCATCTGCCAAGGCCGACTCCGTCGCTCCGGCAGCCGAAGCCGAGCCGGCCGCAACGCAGGGCAATCCCGCCGAGTCCGACTCTGCTGCCGCCGGTACCGTCATCGAGTCCAGCGGCGGCACCGAAGTGCTGATGCCGCAAATGGGCGAGTCCATCACCGAGGGCACCATCACCAAGTGGCTCAAGAAGGTCGGCGACTCCGTCCAGCGCGACGAGCCCATCTTCGAGATCTCGACCGACAAGGTCGATGCCGAAATCCCCTCTCCCGCGGCCGGCACCCTGACTGAGATCAAGGTCCCCGAAGGCACCACCGTCACCATCAACACCATCGTCGCCGTCATAGGTGGAGGAGCTGGCAAGGCCACTGCTGCCCCGGCGAAGTCTGCACCTGCCGCTGCTGCACCGTCACCCGCACCATCTGCTTCTGCTGCTGCTTCAGCCTCAGCCGGAGAGCGCGGACGCTCCTCGCCGCTGGTCCGCAAGATCGCCCAGGAAAACAACGTCGATCTCGCACAGGTTCCTGGAACGGGCTCTGCGGGCCGCATCACCAAGGAAGACATCCTCTCGCACCTCGAGGGTGGAGCGAAGCCAACTGCCGCTGCTGCGCCAGCCGCCGTTTCAAAGCCTGCCGCTCCTGCACCGGCTGCATTGCCTCCGATGTCGGGCGAGGTTGTGCCGATGACCAAGATGCGCTCGATCATCGCGCAGCGCATGGTCGAATCCAAGCGCACCAGCCCGCACGTCCACACCGTCTTCAAGGTCGACATGACCCGCATCGTGCGCCTGCGCGAGAAGGAGAAGAGCAAGTACGAGCAGCGCAATGGCGTCAAGCTGACCTACATGCCCTTCATTACGCGCGCGGCCATCTATGCCCTGCGCAAGCATCCCATCGTCAATGCCTCCGTCGATGGCGATGCTATCCGCTACAACAAGAACATCAATATCGGCATTGCTGTTGCACTGGACTGGGGTCTGATCGTCCCGGTCATCAAGCAGACGGAGGAGAGAAACTTCCTCGGCATCGCGCGCTCCATCGTCGACGTCGCCGACCGCGCCCGGGGCAAGAAGCTTGCTCCCGACGAGATCTCCGGTGGAACCTTCACCCTCACCAACTCTGGCATCTTCGGCGAACAGTTCGGAACCCCCATCATCAACCAGCCGCAGAGCGCCATCCTCGGCATCGGCGGCCTGAACAAGGAGCCCGAGGTCATCACCGACAAGGACGGCAATGACTCCATCGCGATCCGTTCCATCCAGCGCTTCACGCTCGGCTTCGACCACCGCATCGTCGACGGAGCTGACGCCGGCAAGTTCATGAGCGACTTCAAGTCCTACCTCGAGAACTGGAGCGAAGATATCGGCTAGTTCTTCTCAGGAAGGCGAAAAGTGCTTTCCGCGCATGCAAAAACATCAAGCGGCGGCTCCGTGAGGAACTGCCGCTTTTTTGTAGAAGCACTCAGTGTCCCTGTGGCGCTAGATCTTAATGAAGATGCGCTTTCTATACAGCACCAGGCACGCAACAAAACAGACCAGCACACAGCTCAGCGAATAAAGCAGCGTGCCGAACGAGGGATCAGGAATGGGGGCGAAGACCCTCGTATAAACCAGGCTCTTCAGGCTCACTGAACTGCCACCAACGCGGATGACTCCAAGCACGATGGAAAGCAGTTCTGAAAATGCATACGCGAAGATGGCATTCGCTCCGAAGACCTTCCACGGATAGGTCCATGCGCCCAGGTGCTTCTTGATATCGATCACGTAGTAACAGAGGAATAGGATCAGGAGCGCCCAGCCGGCCGTGAAGAGCACGTAAGAGCTCGTCCACAGTCTCTTGTTTATGGGAAACCATGTTGCCCATAGCTCTCCCAGAACAAGTCCTGCCACTGCTCCCGCCAGCAAACCACACGCCTTCGCCTTCATCGTTCGCTCGGTGCGGAGCCAAAGCCCGGCCAACATGCCAAGAAGGCACGTCGCGATTGCCGGGATCGCGCTGATTAGGCCCAGTGGATCGCGTGTGTGCTCAAGCAATCTTCCCGGGAACAGGCGTCGATCCACAACGGAGACCCAGTTAATGTCCTTGTCGAGAAATGGAAAATCGCGTCCCGGTACCCCGAATCCAGGAATGGGCACATAGCGCATGAGTATCCAATACCCCAACAAGCATGCTGCTGCGACGCCTGCAAGCATAACGACGCGCCGGTCCCACAGATAAATCACCGTAGCCACGAAATAACATATGGCAATTCTCTGTAGCACGCCGTAGATCCGCAGCGTCGCCAGGGGATAACTGGGAAATCCATGGATGAGGATCCCCAGCGCGAAGAGGATGGCAGCTCGTCGAAACGCGTGCCAGAACAAAGAGCTCCGTGGTTCGCCGCGAGCAATTCGCGACGCAGTAGAGAACACGGTTGTGATGCCGACCAGAAAGAGAAAGATCGGAAAGACCAGGTCGGTAGGTGTCCATCCATTCCAATCCGCATGCTCTAAAGGCCAGTAGGTCGCATGCTCATTGCCGTGATTGTTCACCAGGATCATGAACGCGATGGTCATTCCGCGGACGACATCAAGAAAGACGAGGCGCTGCGGCGTCTTCGTCGTGGTCTCCTGCGAAACAACCTGCGGTGATGCACTAGCGGCCATCTCGTAATGGCTCCTCTACTGTGAGCAGCTCCTACCCTAAAGTAGCGTTCATGATTGCATGCCACAAATGTGTTAGGTACCAGAAATCTAACAAAGGTTATAGGTATTACAATCACAATATATAAATGCGGATCGCTAACCCGCATTTACGGACCCTGATTCCGGGGTTATCCAATTGTTCAGCAGGAGTACTGCCGTTTGTCTCTGTCACTGCCTGAATCTTTCCGGTCGTTCGTCTGCTCGCGCAGGTTCGCCGCTCTCTTCGCAGTCCTCCTCATGGGAGTGATCCCGGCGTCGGCGAGTTCTCGCAGAGCTTCGACGCACAAGCATACGCGACTGCACACACTCGCACACGCATTCGTGAACGTTACTATGCCTGGCGTCGGCCTTCTGCCCGACGACGAAGACGACCTCCCGCTGGAAGGACAGAAATATGAGCTGAAGCTCGTGCGCGCTTACACCGGCGAAGTCCTAAACGTGGTCTACCGCATCGGCGACACTTACATCCCGGATGCGCTCGACAAGCTGAACGCATTTCTTCGCGACAGCCATAACGAGGAAGTCAGCGAGTACGATCCCCGCACCTTCGACGTTCTGCACACTATGTTAGCGAAGCTGGGTAGATCCAACACTCCGGTGAACATTCTCTCCGCATATCGTACGCAGGAGACGAACGATATGCTGCGCGAGAGCGGAACGACCAATGCCGCGCTGCACTCGCAGCATATCGAGGCCAAGGCTCTTGATATTCGCGTTCCAGGCATCTCGGCGCCTGTACTGCGGGATGTGGCATTGTCGCTGGATGCCGGCGGCGTAGGCTACTACCCGAAGAGCCAGTTTGTGCACGTAGACGTAGGCCCAGTTCGGCAGTGGACCTATTCCCCGCACGCGCGGAAGCATTCCCACCATTCGCATCACTCCGTTCGTTCAAAACGCAGCTAGAGTGGATCGCCGCTTTTTCTTTAAAGACCGGCTAACGAGGAGCAGGGTCACTACGCAGTTCCAGCCTCCGCAGGGTTCCAGTAAATGGAAACGGCGACTGGTAAGGGCCAGCGGGAGTAGCCGAGTCCTCGCCGACGTCGAAGGTCTCTTCGAACGAGTAGGCCCGAGGAACGGTATGAGGAATATGCTCTGAACCGGCCTCTTTGCCGCTGACCACCAAAGTCACATTCGCGCCCTTGCCCAGACCCCCGCCGTCATATGCGAAGCGCAACTCGATAGTGGAATCACCCGGCGGCAATGGGTCCTTAGCAACGATCGAGGTGCGCTCTCGACGAAAGTAGTTGTACGCATAGGCGGGACGCCCGTCCTTGATGTAGAGCGAATAGCCGGACGCCTCTCCTCCCTCGGCAACCAGTACACCGTCTGCTCCGCCTGGAGGCATAGTGACGTATGCGGTAAAGGTGTGGGAGCGATTGCGTGTGCCAGGTGCTAGGGCATCGTAAAGATGCGTCGCGCCGGGATAGAAGGTGTAAAAGACGCGTCCGCGCGGCGGCGGAGGGTTGGGGTGCTGTCGGCCCGAGATGCGCGGATCAATGGGATACACATGATTCCGCTTAGCCTCTTCATCGAAGAGGCTCTCCATCTCCTTCAGCTTTGCGGGATTGGACGCAGCCAAGTCGCGGGCTTCAGAGTAATCGTCGGAGAGATGGTACAGCTCCCACGGAATAGGTTTCGTATCACCGTTGAGCGCATAGGCCCATGGTAGAAGCCCAGTGCGCTGCGCGGCCACCCATCCATCGTG
>DATHJA010000233.1:0-7065 GCA_035316475.1 Edaphobacter sp.
GGGGTGCTGTCGAGTCATCGAAACGGCCGTCCTCAAAACGACCGCAGAAAGACTGCCGTCATTCTGAGCCGCAGGCGAAGAATCTCAGTAGTCGCCGTTGCCCTGAATTCTTGCTCTCAGATCCCTTCCATCGACTCCAAAACCGCACCTGGCAACTTCGTGGAAAGAAATGCTGAAACCGCACTCACGAACGCCCCCAAAAAACACTGTCAAGCCTCAAATCCACCTAATCAAAACAAACCAAAGCACATTCATCTGCCGATCAGTTCCCTTTCCCCTGCTAAGCTTTAAATAGAAACAAGAAAGCCCCAGGGAACTCATCCTGGGGCTTTTCCTGTTTCCGTAAATAGATTTCTACCAATAACTTACATGCAGGTAATTGATTCTAAGTACTTTACCGATGAAGTACAAGGGTAAATTGTCTATTATGAATACTTTACACAAAATACAGGGGGGGTAGTCTAGAAGACGAACCGGACGCTGGTTGAGAACGCGTGGTTATAGGTGTGGAAGCTGGTCGCCGCAATCTGGAATCCGGCACCTACCGTCACTCCCAGCCGGCTCTTCTCCACTGACCGGATCGGCAGCTTGCCCACGATGATGCCCGGCGACAGGAAGGTCTGGGTTTTGCCGTCGCGGGTTCCGCCGAAGTAGCTGGTCGTATTTATCTCCAGCTCAGGAGAGAAGTAGCGCCCCACCTTGTACTGTGCGACCGAGTTCCATTGGATCGTGCGTCCGCTGGTCGATACCTGCGAGACCGGCAGGCCACCGCCCAGCGAACTGAAGAGCGCAAGCTTCCCGAACCCCTTGCCACCCAGCAGCGTAGGAGTGAACGACGCGCTCGGAGCGCCGTTCTTGTAGCTTCCCGTCGGAATGTGCCACGAGAGCGCCCCGCTGAGGATGTAGTTGCCCTGCTTCTCCGGACGCGCAAGGAAGCGGTACTTCCCCAGCAGCGTCATGTCGCCGAACCCATCCTGCTGATTACCGCCATGCACGACGTAACCGGGAACAAGGATATCGATCTGGGTGTTCGCGAATGGGATCAGGTTGAAGCCTTTGCCTCCCCCATAATGCCAGTCGCTCTCGCCCGCCGGTGTTCGCTGGCGGGTGAAGTCGCTTCGGTACACCTGGGCCAGTATCGGAAAGGGCGAGAACATC
This sequence comes from Edaphobacter sp., assembly GCA_035316475.1. GTDB lineage: Bacteria > Acidobacteriota > Terriglobia > Terriglobales > Acidobacteriaceae > Edaphobacter. The sequence goes on from DATHJA010000233.1 coordinate 1,159, forward strand.
GGCACGGCCCACTTTGGCTGGGCGGCCTGTGTCTTCGTCGCACGAGCCTCCCACTTGGAGGCAAAATCACGGATAAAGCCGTCCTGCCCCTTCGCTGCCGAGGTTGCAGCCAGCAGGATTAACGGCAATAGAATTCTGCGCAAAAAAAGCTCCTTCTATCCCGTAACTTGTCTGAACGATGGCCGCCGGAATCGCTGTCTTCCGGGCCTGATGATCTCTCCATCTTATCGCACACGGTGAATTGACCGCCGCAGCCTGAAGCGACCAGCTACACTGGTTCCATGCTCGACGAAGCAACCTTCCGCCGTGAGTCCGACCGCGCCCTTGAGGCTCTGAAGCAGTCCCTTATCCTCGCCGAAGAGCAGAGCGAGGCTGACGAGATTCCCTTCGAAACCGAGGAGAAGAACGGCGTCCTCAACGTCGTCTTCGAGCACGACGCCAGCAAGTTCGTCTTCACGCCCAACACGCCGGTCCGGCAGATCTGGATCTCGGCCCTGACCACCAGCTTCAAGCTCGATTGGTCCGAAGAAAAGCAGGCCTTCACGCTGCCCAAGACCGGCGAAGACCTCCGCTTGCTCACCCAGCGGCTGCTGCAGGAGCAGCTCGGAGACGCCTCCATCACGCTCTCCTGAGCGAAGCGCTCCCCAAAAAGAGGTATCACGATGTGCTCTTCCGGGGTAGACAACAGAGCTGGATGTGTCACAATCCCTGTAGATTGCACGTTGAGCACGAACTACCGTTGCCATCACCATCCCACGACCCCGTGAATGAGGCCGTAGACCAGATGACCGCTCAGAAGTCTGCTCAACAAGAGGAAGCGACACGGCAAACCTTGTCCGTCGCCATCATCACCCTGAACGAAGAAAACAACCTGGCGCGCACTCTCTCGAGCGTACAGTTCGCCGACGAGATCATCGTCCTCGACTCCGGTTCGACCGACCGCACCGTCGAGATAGCGCGCGAATTTGATGCCAAGGTCTTCTTCGAGCCCTGGAAGGGCTTCGCCCGCCAGAAGAACTCAGCCATCGAGAAGTGTTCCGGAACTTGGGTCCTCTCACTCGACGCCGATGAAGAGCTGACGCTCGAGCTCCAGCAGGAGATTCGCGTCCTGCTGCGCAACAGGCCGCCCGCCGACGCGTACATGATTCGCCGGCGCAATCTGTTTCTCGGCTCCTGGATGCGCTACGGAGGCTACTATCCCGATCCTAAGCTTCGCCTCTTCCGGCGACACTCGGCCAACTTCGCCCCGCCGGCCCGGTTCACCGAGCGCCCCGTGCACGAGACGATCGCCTTCGACGGCGTGCTGGATATCCTGAAGAACGACCTGATCCACAACGCCTACCCCACCATCGAAAGCTACATCGACCACATGGACCGATACAGCACCCTCGGCGCCCAGATCATCGTCGATAAAGGAAAGACCAGCCGCTCCTGGTGGAGCTTCTACTACAACGTCTTCGTCATCCCCACCTGCACCTTTATTTGGAACTACATCTTCCGCTTCGGCTTCCTCGACGGGCGCGAAGGTTTTCTGCTGCACCTGTATCACTCCACCTACACGAGCTGGAAGTACTCAAAGGCCTGGCAGACGACGCGCAACAGCTAAAGGGAGTCGTGCTACAAAGGACGCATGTTCCATCGTCCTGCTCTCTGCATCCTTCTCCTCACCATCCCACTCGCAGCCCAAACCGGCACACAGACCTCCGGCCCGTCAACCAGCAAGGGCGCTGCCTTCATACGAATGGACGACCTGAAGGCGGACATCTTCTTTCTGGCCACGGACGACCTTGCCGGCCGCAACACAGGCAGCCGCGAAGACCACATCGCCACCGACTACATCGCCGCCGAGTTCCTTCGCCTGGGCCTCAAGCCGATGGGAGATAACGGCTCCTTTTTCCAGGGCATGGACATCCTCTCCGGCCATGTGGACCCGGAGCGCACCACCTTGAAGGCCACCATTGGAGGGGTCGAGCATCGCTACACGCTCAACCAGGACTTCCAGCTCGCCCGCCAGAGCCTGAGAGACACCACTGCTTGCGGTGGAATCGTCTTTACCGGATATGGGATAAGCGCACCCGAGTTTCAGTACGACGATCTCGCCGGAGTCGATCTGAAGGGAAAGATCGCTCTCGTCTTTACTCGCGAGCCGCAGGCCAACGATTCCGGATCGAAGTTCATGGGCGCGTGGGACAGCTACCATGCCTTCAACTGGCACAAGGTCGAAGAGCTGCGGAGGCGCGGGGCCGCAGGCATCCTCGTCATCCAGGACCGCGTGCCGCGCGACGTGAAGCCGATTCCTCCGACCTCTCCGCGGCCTTCGGGAGAGCCTTCCTATGCGCTCGCTGGCGAGATGTGGGACCTGCCTGTCTTTATCGTGAAGCGCGATGTGGTCGATCAGCTTCTGGCATCCAGTGGGAAGACCGCCGATGCCCTTCAGGCCGAGATCGATCGCACGCTGCGCCCGGCTTCATTCGACCTGCCCAACAGCTCCGTCTGTCTCTCCAAGGGATATACGGGAGTGGAGACGCACAAAGGACGAAACGTTGTGGCGATGCTTGAGGGCTCCGATCCGAAGCTCAAAGCACAGACCGTGATCCTGACTGCGCACCACGACCACATGGGAACCTCCAATGGGCACATCTATCACGGCGCGGACGACAATGCCTCCGGAGTCGCTGGCATGCTGGCCGTCGCAAGAGCTATAACTCGCGACAAGGTTCGTCCGAAGCGCAGCGTTCTCTTCGTAGCCTACGATGGGGAGGAGCGCATCTTCCTGGGATCGTACTTTTACGTCACGCATCCCGTCGTCCCTCTGAGCCAGACCATCGCGAACCTCAATCTCGATATGATCGGACGCGATGAAGATGATGCGAACTGGCCGACGCCACCTGATCGCAACGTGAATATGGTCAACGTGCTCGGCACCCGCTACAACCCGGCGCTGCGGAGAGTGATCGATCGCAAAAACCGGCAGGAAGGCCTGAAGCTGGACTACAAGATGGACACAGTCGATCCGGATTCGCTCTGGTCGCGCAGCGATCACTTCTGGTTCGCCACCCTGCATATCCCTCAAGTCGAGTTTCAGACCGGACTTCACCCGGACTACCACACGGAGAACGATACCTGGGACCGGATCAACTATCCCAAGCTGACGAAGATCGCGCGTCTGGTCTATCTCTCCGTCGCGGAGTTGGCCAGCTCCAGCGAAAAGATCGTGTTCCTTCCCGATGGCAAGGTGAGTCCGGTTCACTGAGCTCGCTGCCGGACGTATACTCAGTGCGCATGACCAAGCCGCCTATCCGCGTCCTTGTCGCCAAGCCCGGCCTCGACGGCCACGACCGTGGAGCGAAGGTGATTGCGCGTGCTCTACGGGATGCGGGGATGGAGGTCATCTACACGGGCCTGCGCCAGACGCCGGAGAAGATCGTCTCGGCGGCCATTCAGGAGGATGTGGACTGCATCGGCTTGTCCATCCTCTCCGGAGCACATAACGCGATCGTCCCGCGCATCGCGGAGCTTCTTCGCGCCGAACACGCCGAAGACATTCTTCTTGTGCTTGGAGGAACTATCCCGCAGGAAGATTTTCCCCGCCTGAAGGAAAGCGGCGTCGCGGCCATCTTTGGGCCGGGAACGCCGCTCGACACAACGATTCAGTTCATCCGCGAAAACGTGAAGCCCCGCGGTCTGCTTACCAGGCAATAGCCTCGCCCAGGTGGAAGTAACCACCACTTGGCCCATCGGGGCCAAGCGTCGCCAGCTCAACCTCTGTCTTGGCACCATCGGCGATCTCCATCGGAGCAGCGTCGGTGCCCATCTCGGTCTTCACCCAGCCGGGATGCGCGGAGTTGACCTTGATCTTCGTGCCCTTCAATTCGTGCGCAAGATGAATGGTGTACGCATTCAATGCTGTCTTCGACGCATCGTAGGCAAAGGCCTTTGCTTCATAGATCGGCGAGCCTTCGGTTGCATGCAGGCCCAGTGACCCCAGGATGCTGGAGACATTCACGATACGGCCGGCATCGCTCTTCTTCAAAAGTGGCAGAAGCGCATGGGTGACCGAGATGGCCGAAAAGAAGTTGGTCTCAAAGGTCTCACGCAGCGCCTTTTCAGAGACGGTTGTAGTCGTATTTGTACCAATCGGCTCCGACATAACTCCGGCGTTGTTCACCAGGATATCGAGCTTTCCGAAGTCCTTTTCGATCAGCACTGCCACCGCTTTCACATCGGCGGGATTGACTACATCGAGCTTCACGGCACGAGCGTCGATGCCCTCTTTCTTCAACTTCTCGGCTGCAGCCTCGCCCTTGGCCAGATCACGTGCACCGAGAATCACTGTGATTCCCTGCTGTCCAAGCTGCCGCGCCGTCTCAAAGCCGATTCCCTTGTTCGCGCCGGAGATCAGCGCCACCTTTTTGCCAGTACTCATCGTAGAAACCTCGCTCGCCGTGCGCGTCCGCGCAGTGGCTCTGGTGAATTTAACGGTTTAGATGAGCGCGGCCGAAAAACGACTTGCGTATTTCTCGGGCAAGGAGCGCTTTTTCATCTCCTTGTCGACCACCACATGCACGGTCTCTCCCTCACAGAGCAGGGCGCGGTCCCCCGCTTTCACGACTCTGTAACTGAACTTGACCACGGCTCCCCGCGCCGCCAGCAGGCGGGTCTCGATGATCAGCTCGTCGTCGTAGCGCGCGGGAGCTTTGTAGCGCGCGGAGACGTCGACGACAGCGATCCCGAGGCCGTCCTCGCGCTCCATCGTGCCGTAATCCATACCAAGGCCGCGAATAAAGTCGACACGGCCCACTTCGAACCAGACGAGATAGTTGGCGTGGTAGACGACGCCCATCTGGTCGGTCTCCGCATACCGCACCCGAACCCGGGATTCGCTGACTGCCACGGCTTTTTTTTTCGTCTCTTCGCTCATCCCCTTCAGTTTATCGAAGGTCAGCCTCTAGAAGGGAGGAACTCCTACTTTCCCCAGACCGGGCTCCGCTTTTCCAGAAACGCGGTGACGCCTTCGTCAAAATCCCGCATCGCGCGGGCCTCCGCGTTTGCCGTCATCGCATGCGCGATTGCGGCGTCGAGCCAGGCGTGATTCTGCATGGCCATCAGACGCTTGGTCGCCGCCATCGACTGCGGGCTGTTGGCCTTTAGACGCTCGGCAAGTGCAGTGGCGCGCTCGACGAGTTCTTCGGCGTGCACCACCCCATTGACCAGGCCCATTCGCTCGGCCTCTTCAGAGGAGAAGAGCCTTCCGCTTAACAAAAGATCGCGCGTTCGCTTGTCGCCGATCTGCAGTGTGAGAAATGCGGAGACCAGTGCGGGAACGAAGCCAATTTTGACCTCGGTGAACCCGAACTTCACTCCCGGCGCAGCGAGCGTAAAGTCGCAGATCGTCGCCAGACCAGTGCCGCCGGCGATGGCCGGTCCCTGCACCACGGCAATCGTTGGTTTCGGCAGCTCGTACAGGGTGCGGAAGAGCCGCGCCACTCGTTCAGCGTCGGCGACGTGCTCGGACTGCGATTTGCTGGCGATAGCCTGCAGGTGAACCAGATCGAGCCCCGCGCAGAAGGCCTCACCCGCCCCTGTTAGCATGACGACGCGGCAGTGGCCCGTCGCAGCCTTCTCAAAGGCGGCGATCAGCTCGTCCTGCATCTCCGGAGTCATCGCATTGCGGCGCTCCGGACGATTCAGCATGATCGTCTTTACGCCATTTTCCTCGGTCACCAGAATCGTCTTGTAACTCATCGTCCCTCACCCGTTATCGTCCGCATGGAATCCTAACCCTGCCAGCGCGTTATTGCACCCTCGTATTTGCAGTTATTGCACCTTTGTCCCGTACTTGCGTGCGATCTCCGCACTTGCGGACTGAAGACTTTCGAGCGGCCCCAGCGGAGGAAGCTCGGCGCC
>DATHJA010000234.1:0-5545 GCA_035316475.1 Edaphobacter sp.
TGATCAGGGCGCGGAGGATGCGGGATTGGGAGAAGACGGGATGTTCGATGTCGACGGGGTAGGCCTGGCCGTGCTTCCAGGTGGAGAGATCGCCGGGCGCGTGAGCGTCTGCAAGGCCGCGTGAGACGGCGGCGGTCAGGAGCTCGTTCCAGTTGGAGTAGCCGGGCGGGAGCCAGCGGTCGGGAGTGTGCATGACGATCTGCTCGGCGGCGTAGGTCTTCTCGCCCCAGGTGTAGAGCTTCCACAAGGGCAGGGTGCGTCCCTGGGGATCGGAGTGCGGCTCGGAGCCAAGGCGCGGCTCGAGCAGAAGTTGCCAGAGCGCTTCGCGGGCGGCGTTGACGATGGGGGGTGCGGGCGAGTCTGCATCGACCTGCCCGTTCCAGTTGCGGAGCAGGTCGGCGGCTTGATGGAGGCGCTTGTCGTGGGTGGAGGAGTGGTCGATGGAGTAGGCCAGCCGCTGCGCGATGTTGTGGTCGAGGTCGGAGTAGACGTCGGTCTGGAGAGAGAGCAGGTCGGCGGCGGTAAAGTGATCGCGGTTGAGAAGCACCTTCCAGATACGTTCGTTGCGGTAGGGCGCGGCCCAGTTGAGTGTGATGGTGTAAGGGTAGTTGTCGGGGGTGACACGGGAGTTCGCGGTGGCCAGGACTCCGTTGGGCGGGTCGAAGGATTGAGGGAGCTGGACGAAGGGAATGTAGCCGGTCCACTCGTACTGGCCGGCGACGGCATCGACAGGCACGGGGCTTGCGGGGGTGGGGGGCTGGGATGGGGCCTGCGTGTCAGCCGGCGATGAGGGTGCTGCGGGTGGGGCTACTGAAGGGGCTGGGGTTGGGGCGGAGGGGTTCCTGCGGATCGGAATCGCGCCTACGGCATGGTAGCCGATGTGTCCCTGATCGTCGGCGTAGACGACGTTCTGCGAGGGCCCGCCGAACTGCGCGAAGGCGGTGAGGAAGCTGGGCCAGTCGGTCGCGGAGTCGATGTTGAGGAAAGGAGCGGAGAGGGTGGAGGGATCGTAGATGGTCCAGCGCAGCGCGAGAGTGCGCTTCTCGGTGGGAAGGAGGGGGGAGATGATGGGCGTGGGGACGCCATTGTGCATGGTGGAGGTGACGTCGAGGGTGACGTCGGGTTTGCCGGCGACGTGGATGGTCTCGGTCTGGTGCAGAACGGAGTGCCAGGCGCTGTCGGCGGATTGAAACTCGGCGGAGGGTCCTGAGCCGCGCAGGTGCTCGATGTAGACGTCCTGCACGTCGGCGCCGAGGTTGGTGAAACCCCAGGCGATGTGGTCGTTGTGGCCGACGATGATAAAGGGAACTCCGGGAAGGGAGGCGCCGGTTACGTGAAAGCTTCCAAAGGGCGCTGGAGCCGCCAGATCGGCCTGGTACCAGATATTCGGCACGCTGAGGGCAAGGTGCATGTCATTGGAGAGCATCGGCTTACCGGTTGAGGTGCGGGAGCCGTCGACGACCCAGTTATTCGATCCGGCGGTGCAGGATTCGCAGGCAGGATGGAGGGCCTGGGCGAGCGCGAGGAGATCGGCGGCCGAGGTGGAGGGCGAGCCCGGTGCCGTAGGGCGGGCCAGCTTCGACTGCGATTCGTCCAGGGGGATGTCAGGAAGCTCCTGGGGGGCGGTCAGGTCGACGACGGGCTGCTCGGGAGGATGGTCGCGCCAGGAGCCGACGGGGTAGAGGTCGTTGGCCAGCTCAGGGGGAAGATGGGCGGTGATGGCCTCGCGGCTGAGCTTGGTGGGGAAGTTGTTGGTGAGGTCCTGGAACATGACAAGACCAACGAGAAGGGAGTCGCGCGAGGTCCAGGGAGTGGGGTTGTAGCGGAGGACGCGAAACTCGAGCGGAAGATTCTCACGTTGGAGGGCGATGGAGGCGTTGACGCCGCGAGCGTAGGTCTCCAGGTAGTGAAGCTGTTCCTTGGGGATGGAAGAGACGGCGCGGTCGGCGGCGGCGCGGAGCTGGAGAGTCCGCTGGATGCGATCGTGCTCGAGCAGGGAGGGGCCGAGGACCTGGGCCAGCTCGCCGGCGGCATGCCTGCGAAGAACGTCCATCTGGAAGAGTCGGTCCTGGGCGGTGACGAAGCCCTGCGCGAAGACGAGGTCGTCGAGCGATGCGGCGCGGATGTGAGGAACGCCGTGGGCATCGCGTTGAACTGCCACAGGCGCCGAGAGTCCGGGGACGCCCAGGGCACCATCGACCTGCGGAAGCGAAGTGACCAGAAGATGCTGGACGTAGCTGCGGGCAGCGAAGAAGGCAGTGAGGCCAAGGATCAACAGAATGGAGACCGCGATGGTCAGGGACCTGGAGATACGGCTGGAACGGCGGCGAAGCGGAGAGGACTCCCCGCGGTTATGGCGCTGAATCAGGGTCGGCTCATCGTTGGGGGGTGAAAGACTCATCTCGTTATGCAAGTCTAAATGCTCGGGTGGGAGGAGAGTGGAGCTGCATTCTGCCGATGGCGACACAGGGATGTTAATTTTGTTTTACTGAGGCGTAGACGAAAGAGCAGAAAACAGGGAGGCAATCTTGGAGTCGGTTGCAAGTCTCCATGCGATTGAGAGAGTGGTTCTGCTGCTGCTGGTGATGGTGGCGGCGTTCGCGGTGATGGCGCACCGTCTGAAGACGCCGTACCCCATTGTGCTGGTGCTGGCCGGGCTGGTTCTGAGTTTTGTGCCGCACATGCCGCGTATCCCTCTCGATCCGAATCTGGTGTTTGTGATCTTTCTGCCTCCGCTGCTCTATGCGTCGGCCTGGGCGGTGTCGTGGAGAGACTTCCGACGAAACCTGCTGCTCATCTCACTGATGGCCATTGCTCTGGTTGCGTTTACAGTGTGGGGCGTGGCGGAGTTTTCCGACCGCTTTATTACGGCACTGGACTGGAAGGCTGGCTTCCTGCTGGGCGCGGTGCTGTCGACGACGGACGCGATTGCGGCGACTTCGGTGGCGAAGTCTCTGGGGCTGCCGCGCCGGATTGTGGACATTCTCGAAGGCGAGAGCCTGCTGAACGATGCGACGGGGCTGCTGGCGCTGGAGGTGGGGCTGCGGCTGCTCGAACGGGGAGACCTGCCCACGGTAGAAGAAGGAACATTCCGGTTGATCTACCTGATTTTCGGCGGCCTCGGCATCGGGTTGGTGATTGGGATGATCGTGGCGTTTTTCGAGCGATTCATCGATAACGGGCCGATAGAGCTGGTGTTGAGCCTTATCGTTCCGTATGCGGCCTATCTTGCCGGTGAGGAAGCCAAGGCATCCGGCGTGCTGGCGGTTGTGGCTGCGGGACTTTATCTGAGCCGCCAGAGTGCACGGGTTTTTTCGCCGTCCGTTCGGATTCAGGTGACGGGGGCATGGCAGGCGATGACGTTCGCGTTGAACGGAATCGTCTTCCTGCTGATCGGTTTGCAGATGCCTTATGTGCTGATGGGAATCCATGGCGGCTTCAGCAAGGTGACCCTGGTGGAGTACGGCGCGATCTTCAGCATCACACTGATTGCTCTGCGGATCGTGTGGGTGACGCCCGCGATCAAATTCTCGAACCTGATTCAGAGGCTGCGTCACCCGGAAGAGGAGAAGGTCACGGCCCGGGAGAGTTTTGTGATCGGGTGGACGGGAATGCGCGGTGTAATTGCTCTGGCCGCGGCCATCTCGATTCCCGAGGTGATCAACGGTGTGGAGTTTGGCCAGCGGAACCTGATCGTGTTTCTGACCTTCTCGGTAATTCTGGTCACTCTCGTGTTGCAGGGGCTTACGCTTCCTTCGGTGATCCGCGCGCTGGGGCTGGCGCGAGAGCAAGGAATCGAGCCCGAGGAGCGCTATGCGAGGGAGATTGCGATCAAGAATGCGATCGCGCACCTGGAGCAGGAAAAACTTGGGACTGCCGATGGATTGGAACATGCGTATGACGATCTCATCGACCGCTATGGGCACAAGTTGGCGGAGGTGAGTGAGGAGGAGGGGCGCGAGGCTTCGAAGGCAGAGGTATACCAGGCGCTGAGCCGGGCCGCGCGCGGCGCAGTGCAGGTCGAGCGGCGAACGATTATTCATCTTCGGGACGAGGGAAGGATCGGCGATGACGTGCTGAGGAGGCTGGAGCGCGAGCTGGATCTGGAAGAGACGAAGTTCGGGCTTAAGCCGTAGCCGGGGGAAGGGAGTCGTCTTCGCTGGCGGATGCAGGTGGTAAAGGGGGCATCAGTGCAACATAGCTGCTTGCGTTGCGAGGCTGCGTGAAGTGGATCACAGCAGCGAGCAGAAGAAGCGGGATCAGAGCGAAGATGCTGCCTTCGGGGCCGGTGGCTCCGCCGCTGAGCAGAGGAGAGCCTACGGGGTGAGTCTCGAGGAGGCGATGACCGAAGAGAGTTCCACTGTCTGCGACGCCAAAGAGGAAAGACTGACCGTAGTCCCATGCAGCGTGGGCGCCGACGGCCCACCAGAGTGAGCCGGTTCGCCAGAGACTGAAACAGAAGACGAGCGAAGCAAGACCCGCGCAGACGAGGCCGGCGGGGCTTTCGCCGGGATTGGAGCCGTGCACGGCTCCAAAGCCGAAGGAGACGATAAGGGCGGCGAGCCAGAAGCCGACTGCATGAGGATCGAGGTTGCCGGGAAGGAAGCGGGCTACGCCGGAGAGACCGCGAGCCAAGGTGTATTGAAGGTATCCACGAAAGAGGTACTCCTCGAAGAAGCCGATGGCTAAGAAACCGGGTATCCAGAGGAGGGCATAACGGAGAACTTCATTGCCGGAGAGCAGACGGCGGTCGATGACCAGCAGGCCGGACTTGAGAAGAATGAAGACGAGCAGGGAGATTGCGAGGAGACCGAGAACTGTTCCGAGGAGGAGACGGGAGAGTTTGTGGGGGCCGCCGAGGCCATAGACGGAGAGGGGACGGCGCTCGATCTTCGACATGGTTGAGGTGGCGAGCTCAATCGCGAAGAAAGCTGCGAGTTCGGAGAGGAAGACGGGCAGCGGGCCTGGTGTGTGCTCCATGGCATGGGGGAGAACCATGTGAGTCGCGTGAAGGATGATCGTCATGGCCCACATGGCCAGCGCGAAGATCGTCAGGGCGATCAGCAGGCTCCATCCCGCTCGAAGACCATGGGGGCCGACGAAGATGCGGGAAAGTTTAGGAGGGGTGGGGGTATTGGTCGCTTCGGGGAGGATTTCTGACAAAGGTGCCTCGCTACGGATGAACGCTTCTTCTTCAGGAGAGGATATATGAGTGGCAACTTGGCGGTGAGGGAACGTGCGATATTCTAGGAGCTTCGGACACGGTGAAGATGGCGTCCGGCGATGGGAGCTAGAGCTTGGATTGCAAGGTTTTTTATCACGACAAGTGTTTCGATGGAGCGTGCTCGGCATCGGTGTTTACGCGGTTTCACCGGGAGTGCGTGAAGACGGCTTCGGACTTCTTGTACCAGGGGCTGGTGCACAGGGCGGGAGCGTTGTTTGACGAAGCCGATTTTATCGACGGCGAGAATGCGATCGTCGACTTCAAGTATTCGGCGTCGAAGAAGGTGACGTGGTGGTTCGATCATCATCTCAGCGCGTTTCT